>JAFYUG010000320.1 GCA_017558545.1 Oscillospiraceae bacterium
CTATAAACACCTTGCCGGAGCAGACGGAGGAGAAATAATCCTCGTCCTCGTTTATCCAGAGCTTGCCTATGCGTCCCTCTTCAAGGTCGGGGACTATGCACTGGGAATAAAGCTCCCAAAGCTCCTCGTCGCTAAAATCCCAGGTGGCGCGGCTGCTGAGTGCGCCACTATCCCCGCTGTAAGCATAATACTCGACCAGGAGGTTTTGCTTTTCGCCCTCGCTCATTTCGTTGACCACATAGTATTTGTCGTAGCCGAAATACTCGCTGATGATATAGTCCTCCACGGAAATGTTGGGATTGAGAGCCATGTATTCATCCATGGTCACATAGCCATTGAAGTGGCCGCCTGCCACACTTTCGGCAGAAGCCACGAAGGGCAGACCCTTGCGGAATGCTATGGCCTCGGCGGAATTTTGCACCCTTTCTATGGCCTCGATGGTGTCCACACCCACGCCGGTGGACTCGGGATAATAGCGGAGAGAATAGGCGCGGGAGAAAACCCTGCCGTTTTTGAGGGTGTACTCAACGGCGAAATAGCTGCCATGGCCGTGGGTATTTTCGTTGGTGGCCTTTTCGCTGATAATATTCTTGTGGATATCCACAATGGAGGCGATGTTTTCCGCATCCTTATAGATAACGCTGTCGCTGGCGTAAAGCTGCACCCATTCTATATCCTCGGTATCGGGGACGCGGCTTTCCAAGCCAAGAAGGTTGAACTCAAGACCCAGCACCGCCACGCAGATGATGGCAAGGCTCAAAACAAGCTTTTTCCACTGGCCGCGGAACACGCGGAAGGACTTGCGGTTGAGCATTTCTCCTGCGAAAAAGCCCACAAAGCCGCCTATGAGCATGAAGAAGAGAATGAGAAGGGTTTCGGCAAGGGGTCTGACATAGAGATTTTGAATGATAAGGGCATAAAATCCCAAACCGCTGACAAGGGCTCCTCCGAAGCAGAGGCAGTATTTGAAAATGGGTTTAAGCACCTTAACGGCAACAACATCCCCGGCGCTTTCCATTTCCCTGCGGCGGTAGAGAGCCAGCGCGGCGAAAATGAGCAGTATGCCCACCGCGGCGCAGATGGCTATAAAGCCGAGGCCTTCATAGCTTACATGGGTGATAACTTCCTTGCCAAGGGCTTCGCTGTATTCCCTGTGGTATTTGCTGCCGCCGTCAAAAAAGGCCACCACGGGGCTGAGGTATCTGGAAACGGTTATGCCGCCATACTCCATGCCGTAAACCACCACATTGGTGAGAACATGGATAAGACCCTCAACCGCAATGGCAACGAAGTTCAGCACAAGGTAAACACCCAAAAGTGCGCCTTCGTGACCGGCGAGCTGAGCGCAGAGGGAGCCGAGGCCGAAGAAGAATATGAGCATCAGCGTTGCCGCCGCGAAGCCGATGGCATCATAGGAGATGGCTGCGGAATAGCCTCTGCCCACATGGACAAGCGCGGCAATGGCAAAGACGAAAATGTTGATAATAATAGCGGGGGTAATGGCTGCCAGAGAAACGGAGACGAACACGCCCTCTCTCTTTATGGGCAGGCAGGCCACGCCAGAGGAGGTTTTGGACTTATAAAGGAAGTTCCAAACCATCATCACGGACAAAATGCCGTAAATGCCGCCTATGATAACGCCTCCAGTCTGGGAAATATCCAGAATATCTCTGAAAAGGCTGTGGGGAGCCTCGATGTCATAGTAGTTCACCGCGGTGGTTATGGGCAAAACTATTATCCATGCCACTAAATAGGCCGCCCAGAGAGGCCAGCAACTGACCAGGGCAGTTCTGAACACGGACTTATTAAAGAACGATTTCTTTGACAGCATAGTCGGCACCTCCCAGTTCATAAATGAAAATTTCCTCCAAACTCAGGGGCAGAGCGTCCACGAAGAGAGGCTGGCACTCCTGCAAACGGCTCAAAACGGCGGAGGGCTCGCCCCGGACAATAATGGTGCGAAGGCGTCCCGTGGCGCTTTGGTGGAGAATGTCCAGCTCCTCGGGCAGGCTTTCTCCCTCGGGCAGGGCTATCTGCACCTTGCTGATATTCTCCTGCAGCTGGCTGAGGCTTCGCTCAAGAAGCATTTTGCCGTGGTCAATTATGCCCACATGGTCGCATACGTCCTCAAGCTCGCGAAGGTTGTGGCTGCTGACCAGCACACTTGTGCCGTTTTCCGCCACGTCCGCCATGATTATGCTCCAAACCTGACGGCGCATAACGGGGTCAAGGCCGTCCACGGGCTCGTCCAGCACCAAAATGTCGGCTCTCATGCACATGCTGAGCCAAAATGCCGCCTGCTTTTGCATACCCTTGCTCATGCGGCGTATGGGCATATTTTCGTCAAGGGAGAATACGCCCTTGAGCTTTTCGTAGCGCTCCATATCAAATCGGGGATAAATTCCTCGGTAATAGCGCATCATGTCCTTAACGGAGGACTGGTGGAAGAAGAAAATATCGTCGGGGATATAGGCTATGCGGGCTTTAACTTCGATATTTTCGTAAACGGGGCTGCCGTCTATGAGTATCTCGCCGCTGTCGGGGCGGTAAATGCCCATGAGATTGCGGATGAGGGTGGATTTGCCGCTGCCGTTGGGGCCGACGAGGCCATAAATGCTGCCGCTGGGCACGGTGATGCTTATGCCGTCCAGAGCCTTGAAGCCCTCGAAGCTTTTGGTTAGATTTTTAATTTCAATCATGCCTCATGACCTCCTTTCAAATGGTCAATAATTTCCTTGTCGCTGAGACCCAAAAAGCGCAGTTCTCTGGCGGTTTCCGCAAGAAGCTTCAGCAGTTCGTCCTTTCTGCCTGCGTCCACATCCATCTTGTGGGCGGCGAAGGAGCCCTTGCCTGCCACGGAGTAGATGTAGCCTCGGCCTTCAAGCTCACGGTAAGCCCTCTGAATGGTGTTGGGGTTTATGGCAAGAGCCTGAGCCAACTCGCGGACGGAGGGCATTTTCTCGTCGGGGGCAATGGCGCCGGAGACGATGAGCTTTTGCATTTCCTCCATTATCTGAACGTATATGGGTCTGGGATCTCGATAATTTATGCTTATCACAGACTTCACCTCACTGTTGCAAGTGTATTAAGTGTATTAGTACACTATCACAGGCGTATTAATTTGTCAAGGACTTTTTTAATAAGGCTCCCCTATTCGAGGGGAGCTGTCACGCGAATGCGTGACTGAGGGGTTTGGAGGACTATCTGAGTACTCTAATAGTCGTAGAAACCCCTCCGACCTCGCTAACGCGAGGCCACCTCCCCTCGGATAGGGGAGGCTTAAATGCCGCCTGTCATATTCCTATTCCAATTTTCAGCATTTTCTGCTATCCTATAATCATCGTATGAAAGGCGGTTTGCCAATGAAAAAATTCTCATATAAAAACCTTCTTCGCTCCGCTGCGCTCATCATAATTGGCAGCGCGGTTTTTGCCTTTGCCTTCAACTTCTTCCTCCAAAGCGCCCACATAAACGCAGGCGGCGTCTCCGGTATCGGTCAGATTTTGGAACACGCCACGGGCTTCGGCAGCGTGGCGCTTTGGTCCTTTATCCTCAACGTACCCCTCTTCCTCATGGGTCTCAAGAGCATAGGCCGCAACTTCTTCATAGGCTCTTTGGTCGGTATGCTTATAAGCAGCCTCTTCCTGAGCCTCACGGAGAACATACCCGTCCCCGAGCTTGAGCCTTTGATGGCCGCTATCTTCGGCGGTGCAGGCGTTGGCGCGGGACTTGGCCTTGTATTTTTGGCAGGCGCCAGCACCGGCGGCAGCGACATTGCGGCGAGACTTCTCCGTCCCGTTCTCCCCGATAAGCCCATGGGCAAGCTGATGCTGATGATAGACATATTCGTGGTTGCCCTCACCGGTCTTGTTTTCGGCGACCTCACCCGCGCTCTTTATAGCGCCGTTTGCCTTTATGTCTGCTCCATCGTTATAGACTCCATAATCTATGGCCTTGATTATTCCACCATGGCCATCATCATTTCCGATAAGTTTGAGGAAATCGGCAAGGCCATAAATTATAGCCTCGACCGAGGCGTAACCGTGCTGGACGGACGGGGATTTTACACCGGCGATAAGAAAAACGTCCTCCTCTCCGCTATGAAAAAGCGTCAGGCCGCGGAGCTGAAGGCCCTTGTCAGCGAAATTGACCCCGATGCCTTCATTATCCTTTCCGATGCTCACCAAGTCCTTGGTGACGGATTCAAACGATATAACAAAATGGAGCTATAAAACCATGAAAATTCTTGTAACGGGCTTTGACCCCTTCGGCGGCGAGAGCATAAACCCCTCATGGGAGGCGGTGAAGGCCTTGCCCGATACCATAGAGAATATGGAGATAATAAAGCTTCTCCTGCCCACGGAGTTTGTCAATTCCGAAAAGGTGCTCCTTGCCGCCATGGCGGAGCACGCCCCCGATGCGGTTATATGCTGCGGTCAGGCGGCGGGGCGCAAAGCCGTGAGCTTTGAGCGCCTGGCCATAAACCTTCGGGACGCCTCCATTGCCGACAATGCAGGCTATAAACCCACGGACGAGGCCGTGAAAGCAGGGGAGAGGGAGGCCTACTTCGTCACGGCGCCCGTGAAGGCCATGGCCGAGGCGGTGAAAAGCGCAGGCATAGCCTCGGAGCTTAGCCTCAGCGCAGGGGCATTTGTCTGCAATAATGTGCTCTACGCCCTCCTCCGTGAGACCTTCGGCACGGAAACCATAGGCGGCTTTGTCCATCTGCCCCTCAGCCCTCAGCAGGCGGAAGGCAAAAATCCCCCTCTGCCCTTCATGGAGCCGGAGGACATGACAAGAGCCTTGGAAGAAGCCATAAGAGTGCTTGCGAAGGCTTAAACCCTATGATAAAATTACTTAATTACACATAAAAAGGAGAGATCCTATGAACCATATCTTCACCCGCCGCTCCATGCGCAAGTATTTGGACAAGGCCGTGGAAAGTGAAAAATGCGAGAGAATACTCCGCGCCGCCATGCAGGCTCCCACAGGCCACAATGCTCAGGACTTTGAGTTCATCGTTGTCACCGACGAGGCCATGAGAGCCCATCTCAGCCTCCTTGGCCCTTACTCCCATTTTGCGGAGAAAGCCCCTCTCCATATCATTGTCTGCGAAAACACCCTTCGCCAGTGGCCCAACAGTAACTGGCAGGGCAATCTTGGCGCCGTTTGCCAGAATATTCTCCTGCAGGTGGAGGAGGAAGGCTTGGGCGCTTGCTGGATAGGCGTTTGGCCTTACCCCGAGCGCATGGCTCATGTGAAGGCCGCCCTCTCCATCCCCGATGAAATCATCCCCTATGCCCTCATTTCCATAGGCTACAAGGAATATGAAAAGCGCGCTGATGACCGCTTTGACCCCGGGAAGGTGCATTATGAAAAATATTGAAGTCAGTCTTATGAGTCAGAGCGTTGACCATGTTCGCCTCAGCCGCGACGGCAAAACTCTCATCATCCTTGACCAGAGCCGCTTGCCCAACCATA
>JAFYUG010000321.1 GCA_017558545.1 Oscillospiraceae bacterium
CAGCATTTTTGAGCGATTTTCGCTCAAAAATGCATTGATTTTAACGTGCAGGGGGCCCTTTGCCCCCTACACACGCCCCCGCTACTCTATCTCGTAAGATGGCAGCATAGTTTTTTGACAGGCTGAAAAGACACCGCATCGAAAGCGATGCGGTGTCTTTGCTATGTTTATTTAACATCCAAATGCTTGAGTAGCTTAGATACGCTCTTATAGAGAACGAAGGTCAGTATTGCGTTCAGACCGGCTTTTATTGCGTTGAAGGCCACGATGAAGCCCAAAAGGTCAATTACCATCTGGCGGGGAACACCCATAAAGAAGGGGGTAATAAAGAGGTTAGTGGGTATCATGACAATAACCATGGCCATAACACCGCATACAAGAGCGATAGCTGCTCCGCCCTTGCTTTTATGCTTGCGATAAACAAGAGAGGAGACCAACACAAGGGCGCCGGTGGCGATAATATGCATCAGTATGCCGTAAAGTTCGCTGTGGGCGCTGACGGTAAGACCCTGAATGAGAGAGGCCACAACGGTGACGCATATGCCTGCGAGAGGGCCAAAAGCAAAACCGCAGATAAGAATGGATATATCGGCGGGATCATATTCAAGGAAAGAAACCTGGGGGAATATGGGGATGTGGATGAAATAGACCAATACAACAGATACAGCTATCATAATGGCCATGGTGGTAAGCTTGCGGGTGTTCATTTTTTTGCTCATGATTTTGCCTCCGGAAAATAAAAAATGCATCTTACAGATATATCTGCAGACGCACAAAAGAACGAGGCAAAAATAGCCCATGATCTTCTTCCATCCAGACTTTGAGTTATGAATAATAACTCTTACTGTCGGTATCGGAGTTGCACCGATTCATGCGCCTAATGGCGCTCGCGGACTTTACCGCCGGTCGGGATTTTCACCCTGCCCTGAAGATATCTGTAATTTTAATTCATTATACCATGTTCGACGAAATATGCAATAGGGTTTTGACATTATCTATATTTGGTAGTAAAATATTTTGATACGAGGTGAGAAAACTGGATAAACAACTTAGCTGCTGCTTCACAGGGCATAGAGATAATAAGCTTCCGTGGCGAGGCAATGAAAATGACCCCCGCTGCGATAAGCTGAAGAAAACTATATATGATGCGGTTGAGGCTGTTTATTATAGTGGCATACGCCATTATATATGCGGCATGGCGACGGGCTGCGACTTCTATTTCTGCGAAGCGGTTTTGAAGCTTAGAGAAGAGCATCGTGACATAAGCCTTGAAGCTGCCATACCCTTTGAGGCGCAAGCTGATAATTGGTCCTCTTCCCAAAGAAACCGCTATGATCGCTTGGTCTCTGAGTGCGATTTTCATACCGTTATCCAAAAGGAATATTCATCCGGCTGCTATATGCGCCGAAATAAATATATGGTGGATTCTTCCTCGGTTTTAATTTCTGCCTTTAACGGCAAAAGCGGAGGAACGATGAACACCTTGCTTTACGCCATAAGAAATGGCCTTGAAGTAATTCAGCTTCCAATAGAGGATTGAGAGAACATAATTATGAAAAGATTTGTTTGTTTAATTTTGAGTTTTGTATTGTTTTGCTCCATGATTTCCATATCTTCCTTTGCGAGTGAGGAAATGGGGGAGGGCCTCGGCAATTTCTCCGATAGATATGAATACACTGAAGAAGTATTTTCCGATGTTTCCGAAAGTCAGTGGTTTGATCCCTATATAGGAAAGGTCTATTCTCTTGGCCTTATGGAGGGAAGAGGAAAAAATGTGTTTGCCCCCAAGGATTTCGCAAGCATAGCAGAAACCATAACCTTGGCATCCAGACTTCACCATATATATAATGGCGGAGACGGTGTATTTGAGCGCAGTGCCCCTTGGTATCAGGTGTATGTAGACTATGCCTATGATAATAACATCATCAAAACCAAGGAATTGAATCTTTCCGTAAAGGCTACCCGCAGAGAGTTTGCTGAAATACTCTATGCTGCATTTCCCGAAGATGCTTTTGAAGAGATAAGCATTATTCCCGATAACAGCATTCCCGATGTTAAAATCGGCGATGCAGGTGCAGAGGCCATTTATAGCCTTTATAAAGCCGGAGTTCTCACCGGCAGCGATGATAGAGGAACATATTATCCCGACGATACCATAAATAGAGCCGCAGTTGCCACCATACTCTCTCGAATGGCTATCAGTGATATGCGCATTCCTCTTGAGTTTGAAGAATATTTTGGCCCTGAAGTTCCTGAGCGTCCTGCTGCAGACGATGCATTTTTCTCCGATGCCTGCATGATAGGCAATAGCCTTGTTGACGGTATTAAGTATTATACAAAGCTCAAGACCGTAACCTATTATTCCAAGGCCAGTATGAACATTTATTCCGTTTTCAACGGAAAGGACTTTTCTCTTGGTTATGGCTACAAGGTTTCTGCCATGGAAGCAATGAGCTATGGCGATTATAAAAAGGTTTATATTGAGCTTGGCATTAATGATGTTGGCCGCACCGTTGATGCTTTTGTTGAGGCTTACGGACGCATTATTGACAAAGTTCATAAAGAACATCCTGCAGCAGATATCTATATACTCTCCATCACCCCTGTTAGCCGCGAAAAGGATTGGGGCGGTGTTTTCACCATGGCTCGTATTAATGCCTTTAATGCCGGCCTCAAAAAGCTCGCAGAGCTCAAACAGTGTTATTATATCGACTGCGTAACACCCTTCATTGACGAAACGGGATATCTTCCCTCATGGGATACATGGGACGGAGTTCATTTCCAGATTCCCGTTTATGCCAAGTGGGAAAATGTTATCCGCACCCACTATGTTGATTAATTATCGGAGGAAAATAAATGTCTGATTCCAAAAAGCAAAACTATCTACATGGCGCTGCCATACTGGCTTTCGGCGTCGTGATTATGAAAATACTGGGTGCAATTTATAAAATTCCCCTTGGAAATATCCTCGGCGATGTTGGCTATGGATATTTTAATACCGCATATAACATCTATAATGTGTTTCTTACCTTTGCAACTGCCGGTCTCCCTGTTGCTCTTTCCCGCATGATAAGCGAGGCCAACACTCTTGGCAGACCCATGCAGGCTCGCAGAACCTTCCGCGTAGCTCTTATAACTTTTGCCGCTATTGGTGTGATAGGTACTGCTGTGCTGGCCATTTTCCATGTTGAATTTGCCGTTGGCATGGATTCTCCCCGTTCCGCTCAGAGCATTTTGGCTGTTTCTCCCAGCGTTCTGCTTTGCTGCGTTCTCAGCGCATACAGAGGCTATTGCCAGGGCAACGGCAATATGAAGCCCACAACTGTTGGACAGGTGCTTGAAGTTTTTGCAAAGGTAATAGTTGGTTTCGTTTTGGCCTATATACTTACCGCAAAGGGACTTGGCCTTCCCATCAGCTCCGCCGGTGCGATTTTCGGCGTTTCTGTTGGTTCTCTTGTTGCGCTTATTTATATGTTCTTCTATAAGATCCGCAATTATCCCACCATTGTTCCCGAAAAGCCCGATGTTCCCGAAAGCTCAGGACGCATTTTCAAAAATCTTATGCGCATTGGCATACCCATTACCCTTGGCGCCAGCGTTATGAGCCTTTTCACCCTTATAGATAATAAGCTTGTTCTCTCCCAGCTTCAGAACAGCGCAAGATTTTCTGAAATGGTCAGCGAAACCCTTTGGGGTGTTTATTCCAAAACCATGACCCTTTATAATCTCCCTGCAGCCTTTATAACTCCTCTTACCATTTCTGTTGTCCCTTCCATCGCAGCCTGTGTAGCCGCAAAAAAAGGCCTTGAAAGCTGTGAAATTGGTGAAAGCTGTGTCAGAATTGCTTCTATTATCTGCCTCCCCATGGGCGTTGGCCTTTCTGTTCTCAGTTATCCTATTGTTAATGTTGTTTATCCCTCCAGCCATGAAGCCGGCGCAAGCTTGCTTATGCTCCTTGGTATTGCATCTATCTTCGTTTGCTGGGCACTGATATCCAATGCAGTATTGCAGGCTCACGGCAATGAGCGCTATCCTGTATATTCCATGATAGTTGGCGGTCTTGTGAAGATTGGCGTTAACTGGGTACTGGTAGGTAATCCCGAAATCGGCATCATAGGCGCCCCCATCGGCACTATTTGCTGCTATTTCGTAATGTGCCTTATGAACTTCATCTTCCTGCGCAAGTGCATGGAGCGCAAGCCCTCTCTTAAGCGCATGATTCTCCGTCCTCTCATAAGCAGCATCGTAATGGGTGCAGCTGCTTGGGCGGTATACGGCCTTGCATCCCTCGTTCTTGGCGAAGGCTGGAGCAGAATGGCACTTGCTATGATTTGCGGCGTTGGTGTTGCAGTTGTTGTTTACCTCGTCCTCATCATCGTTACCAAGGCTGTAACTCTTGAGGATATGAAGCTCATCCCCAAGGGCGAGAAACTGGCAAAGCTTCTGCATATTAAATAAGTTGAAAGCGGATAATATTCTTATGGTCAATTTTGAGATAAAAGAAAAATATAATATGGATGACTTCCGTCGGGTTATGGCTGTTCTGAGAGGCCCCGGCGGATGTCCCTGGGATGCCGAGCAGACTCATGAGAGCATTCGCAGAAATCTTATCGAAGAAGCATATGAACTTGCCCATGCCATAGACAGCAAGGATGAGGAAAACCTCAAGGAAGAGCTTGGCGATCTTATGATGCAAGTTATCTTCCATGCTGCAATGGAAGAAGAAAAGGGCAACTTCAATCTTGATGATGTGGCCGATGCAGCCTGCAAAAAGCTTGTTTTCCGCCATCCCCATGTGTTCGGAAGCATTCAGTGCGAGAATAGTGACGAGGTTCTGAAAACATGGGATGAGGTTAAGCGTCTTGAAAAAGCGCAGAAAACTGTTTCCAGTACAATGGAAGGCGTTGCCGAAACTCTTCCCGCTCTTTGGCGCGCAGAGAAGGTGCAGAAAAAAGCATCCTCTTTGGGTATTGAGCCTAAAAATGCTCTTGAAGCCCTTGATGCCCTTGAAGAAAAGATAGCTTTTCTTCGCACAGCCATATGCGATGGAAAAGATGATGAGCTTGATAATGCCTTGGGAAATGTGCTATTTTCCACCGTTGCCTTGGCAAGAACCAGGGAACTTGATTGCGAAATGGCACTTCATGGCTCCTGTGAAAAATACATCGATTATGTTCGCAAAGCAGAAGATGAGGGCTGCAAAATTGAAGATATAAGCTATAGCGAACTTGAAAAATTATATAGTTGAAAAGAGTATGCAAATTTGGTTGAATAATGTCAATTTTTCCTTGACAAGTCAGTCTTTTTTTGGTAATCTCATAAAGCTGCGTTTTGGGAAATAAGGTCTCAAATCGCCGACAAAATATAATTTACTGCGGTTTTTTCCGCTATCATAACAGGAGGAAATTACTATGAACAAGGCAGAACTTATCAACGCTGTTGCCGAGAAGACCGGTCTTTCCAAGAAGGACAGCGAAAAGGCTATAAACGCAACTTTTGACACTATCACTCTTGCCATGGAAGCCGGCGAGAAGGTACAGCTGGTTGGCTTCGGTGCATTCGATATCAAGGAGCGCGCTTCTCGTATCGGCCGCAACCCCAAGACCAAAGAAGAAATCGAAATTCCCGCATCC
>JAFYUG010000322.1 GCA_017558545.1 Oscillospiraceae bacterium
CTTGGCCGCTTCTCACCCAAGGAGGCCATAGTAAGCCCCGGCGCATGGGAAAATGCCGAGATTATGGGCTTTTTGGATAAGCGCCTCAGCGCCCTTGTGGGCAAGGGTGGGGATAAGTTCGACTTTATGCTCTCCGCTATGCGCCTTTGCGACCAGTTTTCCGTTCAGAGCGTTGATGACCTTGGCTTTGGCGGGGAAGAGGGCGCGGTTTGCGCCGCCGGCGCTCTTTTGAGCTTCGTTATCGAAACTCAGAAATTCGACATCAGCCATATAAGCACCATAGAGCTTTTCTCCGAGAATAAGTATATGGAGCTGGACTATACAACCCTCCGCAACCTTGAGCTTACGGAATCTCTCCGGGGCGGGGAGAAAAAGGGCAGCCTTTTGTGGGTGCTGGATCAGACCAAGACCCCCATGGGCGGCAGAATGCTCCGCAGCTGGGTGGAGCGCCCCCTTCTTAACCCCACCGCCATTCGCCGCCGCCTCAGCGCCGTTGAGGAGCTCTACAAGGATAACGTCAAGCGCAGCGAGATAATGTATCGCCTCCGCGATGTTGGCGATATGCGAAGAATTGGCGGCAAGGCCGTTTACGGCACTGCCAACGCCAAGGATCTCCGCGCTCTTGGAAATTACTGCGCCGCCCTGCCCGGTCTTTGCTCCCTTTTGGAGGGCAGCAGCGCCAAGGCCTTGGCGGATATTGCCAACATGGACGCCCTTGAGGATATTTATAGCCTCATCGACGCCGCCATTGACCCCGAGCCTCCCTTCTCCGTCCGCGAAGGCGGCATGATTCGCCCCGGCTATAACGAGGAAGTGGACTATCTTCGCTCCGTCCGGGATAACGGCGCCGAGATGGTGCGAGCCCTTGAAGAGCGGGAGCGCGAGCGCACGGGCATAAAGAAGCTGAAGCTGGGTTATAACAAGGTTTTCGGCTATTATATCGATGTTCCCCGCTCTGCCGGTGACGTGGCTCTGCCCGAGGAGTATATCCGCAAGCAGACCCTTGTCAGCAATGAGCGCTACTTCACCCCCGAGCTGAAGGAGCTGGAAAGCACCCTTCTCTCCGCAGGTGACCGCCTCTCCACCCTTGAATTTGAGCTTTTCACCCAGGTTCGCCTTGCCGTGGCCGACGAGGTGCTGAGAATTCAGCACTCTGCCGACGCCGTTGCAACTCTGGACTGCTTCTGCTCCCTTGCGGAAGTGGCTGTTCGCGGGGGCTACTGCATGCCCGAGGTTGACCTCAGCCGCAGCCTGCATATTGTGGGCGGACGCCATCCCGTTGTTGAAAAGGCTCAGAGCGATGTGCTTTTCGTGCCCAACGATACCCTCCTCAACGATGGCAGCGACCGCGTTGCCATTGTCACCGGCCCCAATATGGCCGGTAAGAGCACCTATATGCGTCAGACCGCCATTATAACCCTCATGGCTCAGATGGGCTCCTTTGTCCCTGCCAAGAGCGCAACTATCGGCGTTGTGGACAGAGTTTTCACCCGCATAGGCGCCAGCGACGATTTGGCCGCAGGCCAGTCCACCGTCATGGTGGAGATGAGCGAGATGGCCAATATCCTCCGCTCTGCCCCGGGTAAGAGCTTGCTGATTTTGGACGAAATAGGCCGCGGCACTTCCACCTATGACGGCATGGCCATTGCCCGCGCCGTGCTGGAGCATTGCGCCGATAGCCGCAAGCTGGGTGCCAAGACCATGTTCGCCACCCATTATCACGAGCTCAGCGCCC
>JAFYUG010000323.1 GCA_017558545.1 Oscillospiraceae bacterium
CCCTCTCAGTCATTTGCTTCGCAAATGCCAGCCCCCCCAGAGGTGGGAGCCTTTAATTATGAAGAACCACCGCTTAGGCGGTGGTTCTTTTATTCATAAAACTTCAAAAACTCTTTGGTTTCTTCCATTTCGGGGGCATTGAGCAGCTTTTCGGCGTCGCCCCATTCAAGCAATTGGCCTTGGCTTAAAAACATCACCTTATGGGCAACGCGCCTTGCCTGAGCAAGGGAGTGGGTGACCCACAGGGCGCAGGCGCCGTTTTCCCGGCAATAATCCATAATGAGCTTTTCGCTCAGCGCCGTGGACTCCATATCCAGGGAGGCAGTGGGCTCATCGAGGATAATAAGCTCATGTTCTTCCATAAGCACGCGGCCGAGAGCCATTCTTGCGGTTTCGCCGCCGGAGAGCTTTTTGGCGGAGGCGGAGGCAAGATGGTCAATGCCCAGCTTTTTCAGCATTTCCATGGCCTTGCTCTTTTCCCTGCCGCCGAGGCAGAGGTTGCCCAGAGCGCTCATGCGGAAGGCATAGCTTTTTTGGGGCATATAGCCTATGGCAGGTCTTTTTTCAAAGGCCTTGATGCCGCTATCTGTGGGAATTGCCCCTGCGGCAATGCGGGCGAGGGTGCTTTTTCCGCTGCCGTTGGAGCCTATAATCGCCCAAATTTCACCCTTTTCAAGGCTGCAGCCGGGAAAATCCAGCACACGGCGACCTTCAAAGGTCTTGGTGAAAGCATTCAGCTTCATCGGCTCAGCCTCCTTTGCACAAGGGATATGACTATATTAACCACAAGGGAAATAGTCATGAGAATAATGCCCAGGGCTATGCCAAGGGAGAAGTTGCCGCGGTTAGTATACTGCATAATGGCCGTGGTCATAACATTGGTCTTCCATGCGATAGCGCCGCCAACCATGCTGACCGCGCCCACCTCCGCAATGGCGCGGGCGAAGGCCAGAAGATAGGTGGAGAAAATATGGTAAACGCTCTCGTTCATCAAGAGGATGTAGCGGCGCACTCTGCCAAGGCCAAGGCCAAGGGCAGTTTCGCGCAGATCCTCGGAAATTCCCGAGACAAAGCTTTCCATATTGCCTATGACTATGGGGGTGATGAGCACCACCTGAGCCACTATCATCAGCGTGACGGTGAAGAGGAGCTTCATTTTGCCAAAAGGCCCAACGCCGGAGAAGAGCATATAGAAAATAAGGCCGCAGACAACGGGGGGCATACCCATAAGGGTGCGGTTAATAACCACCAAAGCGCCCCTGCCGGGAAAGCGGGCAGAGCCCAGCCAAACACCCAAAGGCACGCCGATTATAAGGGCAAGAAGAGAGCTTGATAGGCAAAGACGAGCCGTTGTGCCAAGAATGTTCATTAGCTCGGGGTCGGCAGAAAGTATTAAATTTATGGCCTTCATAATGGCTGAGGACACCTATGCTCCCTCCTTTCGGTTTTGTGAATGGTATTATATCACAGATAATAAGCGCCGCGCAAGCCAACTGCTGTTGACCTGCGCGGTAAGTAAACGCCGCACAATTCGACGAGGGCAGAAAGCGAGAGATTTTTTCTCGCAAAAAGGCGCGTTTTCGCAGATATACTTTGTGTATTTCAAGAAAACAGCAACGCATTTGCGGGGAAAAAGATCCGCTTTATGCCGAAGTCGGATTGTGCGGCGCTTACTTTTAAAAAACTTAGTCCATGATGCCGCCGTGGGCGCGGAAGGTGAGGAAGGTGGCCTTATCGGAGAGGATGTAGCCGCCCATTTCCTCAGCCATGGTCAGGCAAACGCCCATACCTGCGTTGGAGTAGTTATACCATGCGGTGTAGTTGGCAACGCTGTCGCTTTCGGTGGTGATGCCAAGGTCTTCGGGCCAGAGGGAGATTTCCTTGGTGTGGGTGCCGGAAGCATCGCCGCGGGAAACGAAGGTGTACTGGCCTTCTGCGATGGCTGCGAAAGCGTCCTTAACGCTGGCGCACTCAGCAACACCTGCGGGGTCAGCGGAGGGGCCGCAGAGAACATAGAAGTTATAGATGAAGCTCAGTCTCTCAGCTTCCTGACCTTCCAGAACATAGGAGAAGCCTGCCTCAACGAAAGCGGTTTCCTGGCTCTTGGAGTGGACGAAGATAAGGTCGGCATTGCCCATCTTGGCGTTAGCAATGCTCTTGCCGGTGCCTGCGGAGTAAACTTCTACCTCGTAGCCGTAGGTCTCCTCGAAGATGGGGAGGAGGTAGCCCAGAAGGCCGGAGTCATTTACGGAGGTGGTGGTGGAAAGGCGGATGAGCTTGGTTTCCTCGGTGGCGGCGGGGATTTCTGCTACGGAGGCAGCACCGTCTTCAAGGACGTAGAAGAGGTATTCGCCATACTGATCGAAGCCGAAGTTGCCGGCGAGAGCCTTGGCCTCTTCGGAGATAAGCCAGTTGATGAGGGCAGCAGCGCCTACGGAGTTGATGGCTACGCCTTCCACAGCATTGCCGTCAGCATCAACGAAGGGGGCTTCGGGGTTAACAGCCAGCAGAGAATAGGTGTTGATCATGCTGTTATCCTGCTCATAGAGGATGGAAAGATCAACATGGGGAACTTCGGGCACAGCAGGCTCAGCGGGAGCGGCGGGCTCAGCGGGCTCAGCAGGCTCAGCGGGAGCGGCGGGCTGGGCGGGAGCAGCAGGCTCAGCGGGAGCGGCGGGCTGGGCGGTCTGGCCGCAGCCGACCATAAGACCCATTACCATGATAAGGGCAAGAATAAGGGACAGTGCTTTTTTCATTTTCTTTTCCTCCTTGGAAATTTGCTTTTAAAACGCGAAAAGCCTCCTTCCGTCCCGGCTGCAAATGGGTATAGTTATCCCATTGGCCGCAGATGGAAAGAGGCTCGTCAACCTTCTTCACCTGAGGGGTGAATTCAGTTTTATTTACTCCATGAGTATACACCCGGAAAAAAATTAATGCAAGAGCAAATTTTCCATAGCCTTGCATTTTGGAAATAAAGCTCCTATAATGTAGAATGATGAGGTATGCCATAGTTTTGACATATTTACAAAACGTAGAAGGAGGGAAAGCCATGCTTACTGTTCTCACCCCCCATGAGGCATTGAGCCTTATAAAAGAAAAAATTGCTCCCCTGCCCCGAATGGAGGAAGTGAGCCTCGGACATGCTTCAGGCCGCGTTTTGGGCAAGGACATAAAGGCAACGGAATATGTTCCCGGCTTTGACCGCTCCACCGTTGACGGCTACGCCCTGAAAGCCTCCGACAGCTTCGGCTGCTCCGAGGCCATCCCCGCTCTTTTGATGAAAACCGCCGCCGTTGCCATGGGCGAGAGCGCGGACTTCACTCTCAGCGAGGGCTGCTGCGCCTATGTTCCCACGGGCGGAGCTCTGCCCAAGGGGGCTGACGCCGTTGCCATGATAGAATATTGCGAAGATTTCGGCTGCGGAGAAATTGGCCTCAGTAAGGCCGTTGCCCCCGGAGAGAACATCATCTTCAAAGGGGACGATGTTTATCCCGGCAAGCTCATTATGAAAAAGGGCAGGCGTTTGCAAAGCCGCGACATTGGCTCTCTTGCCGCCATGGGTGTTGTTGCTTTGAATGTTGCCCGCCGCCCCATAGTTGGCATTATCTCCACGGGAGATGAACTGGTTGCCCCCACCGAAGTTCCAAAGGATGGTCAGGTCAGAGATATAAACTCCCCCATGCTGGAGGCCTTGGTGCAGGAGTTTGGAGCAGAAAGCCGCCTTTACGGCATAGTTCGGGACGAAGAAGCCCTTTTGGCCGAGGTCTTGGACAAGGCTTTAGCAGAATGCGACTGCGTTTTGATTTCCGGCGGCAGCAGCGTTGGCACCAAGGATGCCACAGGCCGCATTATTGAAAGTCGGGGCGAAATGCTCTTCCACGGCATAGCCATGAAGCCCGGCAAGCCCACCATTATGGGCATGGCCAAGGGCAAGCCCATATTCGGCCTTCCCGGCCACCCAGGCGCCGCATGGTTTGTAAGCCGCATTTTTGTCCGCTGCGCCATAGAAAAGCTCATGGGCAGAGAGTCTGCGCCCATCACCCTTCCCGCCATCCTCACCGAGTCCGTAAGCGCAAACCATGGCCGCGCCCAGTATGGCGGCGTAAGCCTTTTCATGAAAGATGGCGCATGGCAGGCCAGTCCCATTCGCTCCAAGTCCGGCCTTATTAGCTCCCTCTGCGCCGCAGACGGATTTTTCTGCATCCCCCGAGACAAGGAGGGCTGCGCCGCCGGTGAAACGGTGGAGGTCACCCTTTATTCAACTTATCAGGAGATATAAAAATGGCATTTCATTATCTTACCAATATAGCTCTGGACAAGGCCAGAGAAGAATATATAGCTCTTTTGCAGGAAAACGGCTTCGCCCCCAAGACTGAGGTCATCCCCGTGCAGCACTCCTGCGGCCGCATAACCGCCAAGGCCGTTTATGCCGCCATCTGCGCCCCCCACTATCCTGCCAGCGCCATGGACGGCATTGCCATCACCGCCTCCCAGAGCTTCGGCGCAGGCGAGACCAGCCCCGTGACATTGGAAGAGGGGGATTTCACCATTGTGGACACCGGCGATCCCATCCCCGAGGGCAGAGATGCCGTTGTTATGATTGAGGATGTGGTTAAAGAGTCCAGCGGCAGAGTTAAGCTTTTTGCCCCCGCCGCCCCTTGGCAGCATATACGCCAGATTGGCGAGGACATCTGCGCAGGGGAGATGATTTTGGCCTCCCATTGCACTATTTCCCCCGCTGCCATCGGCTCCATGCTGGCAGGCGGCGTGCTGGAAGTTGAGGTTATTCGCCCCATGCTGGTTGGCCTCATCCCCACCGGCGACGAGATAGTTGCCCCCACCGCAAATCCCAAGGCAGGCGACATTATTGAATTTAACTCCTCCATTTTCTCTGCCATGCTGAAGGAATGGGGAGCGGAGAGCATTTCCTTCCCCATCGTTCCCGACAAGAAGGAGCTTTTGGCTGCGGCTTTGGCCGAGGCCACGGAGAAATGCGACGCCGTTGTGCTCAATGCAGGCTCTTCCGCAGGCCGCGAGGACTTTTCCGCCTCCGTTATCGCCCAGCAGGGCGGAGTTTTGTACCACGGCATAGCCATCCGCCCCGGCAAGCCCGCCATTTTGGGCTACTGCGGCGAGAAGCCCATTTTGGGCGTGCCCGGTTATCCCGTCTCCGGCATTATTGTTATGGAGCAGCTGATGAAGCCCCTTGTGGATGCATGGAACTGCCGCACCCGTCAGGCTCCCGACTACGCCGAGGCTATACTCTCCCGCCCCGTGCTCTCCGGTTTGAAGTATAAGGAATTTGTCCGCGTCCGCATGGGCCGCGTTGGTGATAAGCTTATGGCCACTCCCCTCAACCGAGGCAGCGGCGTTGTAAGTTCCTTCATGAAGGCCGACGGCATTTTGGAAATTCCTCAGGGTCTTGAGGGCTATGAGGCAGGCAGCAAGGTAAGCGTGCGTCTGCTGCGCCCCCTCACCGAGCTTGAAAACACTCTCGTTGCCATAGGCAGCCATGACCCCTTGCTTGACGAGCTTGCAGATATGCTCCATCTTGCCGATGGCAGCACATGGATGAGCTCCAGCCACGTGGGCAGCATGGGCGGCATTATGGCCATGCGCCGCGGGGAGACCCATATTGCAGGAGTACACCTTTTGGACGAGGCCGACGGCAGCTACAACACCGCCTTCATCCGCCGCTATTTCCCCAAGGGCGGCGTCAGACTTGTGGAGTGCGTTGGCAGAAGTCAGGGTCTTATGCTCCCCAAGGGCAATCCCCTTGGCATCAGCTCCATTGGAGATTTGACCAGGGAAGGCCTCCGCTACGTTAACCGTCAGAAAGGCTCCGGCACAAGAATTCTTATTGATTACCTTTGCAAGAAGCAGGGCATAGATACCTCCAAAATTTATGGCTATGAGCGGGAGGAGTTCACCCATACCTCCGTTGCCGCTCAGATAGTTTCCGGCACCGCCGATGCAGGCATGGGCATTTATTCCGCCGCAAAGCTCTATGATCTGGACTTTTTGCCCATTTGCATGGAGCAGTATGACCTGCTCATCCCCGACTACGCATGGGATACCCCCATGGTGCGCCGTCTGATTGAAGTGCTGCAAAGCGAAGAGTTCAAAAAGCGCATCAGCGCTCTGGGCGGCTATGAGCTCCATAATCCCGGCAAGGTCAGAGAAAGATTTTAAGCATATTAATACCCCGCCTAAAGGCGTGTGCGAAAAGGGATTTTCACACACGCCAATGAAATTTTCCCTTCGGGAAAGTGAAATATTTCTTTCAGAAATATGAAATATTGCTTCGCAATGTGAAATATGACCTGCGGTCATGTTGATGTATCACTTCGTGATAATTTAAATAAAAATCCGGAATTCTCTTTTTTGAGAATTCCGGATTTTACATTAACATTTTCGAAGAAAATATATCACCGGCGAAGCCAATATCACATATCGCCAGATATATTTCACAGATTTGCAAAGCAAATCTATTTCACTGGTTGGTTGAGCATATCCCTATGCTCAACCAACTAATGGCGGGGTGTTATCATTTTTACTTGGCGTATTCGATGGCCTTGGTCTCTCTGAGGACATGAACCTTGATCTGACCGGGATAGGTGAGCTCTTCCTCGATCTTCTTGGCGATGTCTCTTGCCAGCAGGACCATCTTGTCCTCGCTGACCTCTTCGGGCTTGACCATAACGCGAATCTCGCGGCCTGCCTGAATGGCGTAGGTGCTCTCGATGCCGGGGAAGGACTTGGAGACCTCTTCAAGCTTTTCAAGGC
>JAFYUG010000324.1 GCA_017558545.1 Oscillospiraceae bacterium
GCTTATTAAGGAAAAGGTGCACACCTTTGTCTCCACCGACGGAGCTTATAAGCTGAGCCTTGCAAAGAACTTCATTGCCCTTTCCACCATGCGCTATACTTCCTGGGAGGACTTTGCCCACTGGCTGGATGAGCCTCTGGGACGCTTTATCAATCTCTATAAGCCCGCATTTTTCGAGCGCATCGGCCTTCGCTATCTCAACGGCTTTTCCAAGGAAAAACTGGGTTTGGAACACTGCCGCTGGAACGACCTTATCCAAAGCCGCTATCTTGGCCCTCTGGATGATGACGATGTGGACGAAGCCGCCGTTGGCAAATGCTCCGTTGATGTGGAAATGAAGCTTCGCGGCTGCCTTCTCCGCCTCCACGCAGGCCCCGGCTTTATCAAGAGAGCCGTCCGCACTCCCAAGGGCATTCAGCAGCTTCAGGAGCCCACTCCCCGATTCATTTTTGATCAGGATGTTTATAACGCCGGCACCTTGCAGCTGAAAGATGCCGCCGCCATACTGGAAAATCTCCACTCCGAGGCCGACAGAATTTTCTCCGAGGCCATAACGGACATACTCCACGAGGCCATGGAGCCCACGGAGGTATAAAGCTCTCACCCATTTCTTCCCAAATTATACGCGCCATAGCTCTAACCTTTTCCCTTAGCCTCCCTCTGACGAGGGAGGTGTCAAAAATCTCTGATTTTTGACGGAGGGAGAGAAAAACTTTCTCACACTCAAATCCATAATTTATCTCTCCCTCAGTCACGGCTTGCGCCGTGCCAGCTCCCTCGTCAGAGGGAGCCAAAATTCCATCTCATTTAAGAGCCTTAAAATGTAGTTTTTTATTATAGGTGACGATATGTATAGACCTCTTGCAGACGAAATAAGACCTCAGACCATAGACGACATGGTGGGTCAGGAGCATATATTGGGCGAGGACGGCCTTCTTCGCAGAATTGTGGAGTCCGGCAACATCCCCAACATGATTTTCTACGGCCCTTCCGGCACCGGCAAGACCACCGCCGCCCGCATAATTGCCCAGAACACCAACCGCAGCCTCCGCAAGCTCAATGCCACAACGGCGGGCATTGCAGACATAAAGGCCATTATTGACGAGCTGGATACCATGCTCTGTCCCGGCGGCGTGCTGCTCTATCTGGACGAGATTCAGTATTTCAACAAAAATCAGCAGCAGAGCCTTTTGGAGTTCATAGAAAACGGCTCCATCACCCTCATTGCCTCCACCACGGAGAATCCTTATTTCTGCGTTTTCAACGCAATTTTAAGCCGCTCCACGGTTTTCGAGTTTAAGTCCATTTCTCCCCGTCAGGCTGAAAAGGCCGTGCAGAGAGCCGTGGATTATCTCTCCACAAGGGAGAACACCGTAATTTGTCCCGAGCCCGGTGTTATCGACTATATTGCCGCAGGCTGCGGCGGTGACGTACGCAAGGCCATGAACACTGTGGAGCTGCTTTTCTCCGCTTCCCGCCGCAAGGACGGCGTTGTGAACATGACCATGGCCGATGCCGAGGCCATAACCCAGCGCTCCGCCATGCGCTACGATAGGGATGGCGATGCCCATTTCGACATTCTCTCCGCTCTGATGAAAAGTCTGCGAGGCTCCGACCCCGACGCCGCCCTCCACTATCTGGCCAGACTTCTTGAAGCCGGAGACCTTCTCTCCGCCTGCCGCAGAATACTGTGCTCCGCCTGCGAGGACATAGGCCTTGCCTATCCTCAGGCCATA
>JAFYUG010000325.1 GCA_017558545.1 Oscillospiraceae bacterium
CCCCCCTGCCTCGCTTCGTAAGGCTTCCCCCCTTGAAAAGGGGGGCTTTAAGGCGGTGGATGTTTGAGGTTTCATCATAATTGTAGGCTCCGGCGTCCTTGACAGCCCGAATTGAGATACGCTCCACTCCCTTCGCTCGGTCGGTATGACGCTCATTTTGCGGTAGGGGCGCAGCTTATGTGTGCGATGCATTACCAATCAATCTCATAAATATCCTCAATGGGGATTTTCTTGCCGTCAACAAACAGCAAACTGCCCTCTATGGGGTCAATTCGTTTCAGCTCGCCGCTGTGGCGCAGATATTCTCCGCCGAATTTCAATAGGTCGGGCTGGAAATATACTATGCTCACCTTGTGCTTTTCGGATATATTATCCCGCAAAAACCTCAGCTTCTCGTCAAGGGCGCATTTTTGCTGCTCGTCCAGTTCGCTGCGGCTTTCCGTCAGCCTTGCGCTTTCCTCCACAATGGCATCGTAGCCCGTGAGGGCGGCAAAGGGTGAAAACTGGGCGGCGCGGTTTTCTATGCTCATTCGGGGATGCTTTTTGGATATGGGGTGGGGGAGGGCGATGATATCATCGTAGCGGTGGATATCGTCAGATTTTTTCATGCTTCTCCCTCCTTATGCCTTGTGGCCGCCAACTTGTGCGTTGCGGTCTCTGGCCGTTGCGCCCTCTTCGAAGTTCATACCCTTGAGTATGGCATTTTTGCCGTAGCGCTTTTTGATGTCCAAAAGTGCCCTTTGGCGGCGGGCTTCTCTCTCCATGGCCTTTTCCTCTTCCTCCTGCTTCTGCTGCATGGCCTCATAGTCGGTGAAAAGGTCCAGCTGCTCCGTGATTTCCGCCTTGGGAGCGTCCCCCTCGGGGAGCACATGGTTGGCGGAGAGGGTGATGCGCCTTACCAAGAGCTTATTATCGCAAATGCGGTCATATAGCTCCATGGTTTTTTCCACAATCAGCTTGGTGGAGGCGCTGTGGCGGCCGAGGTTTGCCGTGCCGTGGCCGTGCTTTGGAACTTCGCGGCCATAAAAATCCGTGGTGATAGCCCCTTTATAGGCCTTGCGGCGAATGGGGTCTGTGAGGTTTTCTATATCGTAGCCTATGGTGAGGACAATTTGATCCGTCTGCAAGCCCTTGTCCACAAGGTCAAGACTCAGCATATCCGTCATTTCACGAACGATGAGGCGGGCTTTTTCCCATGTATATGGCTCGCTGAGCACCTGCCCTGAGGAAATGCTGTTGCTGGTGGGCTTATAGGCCTTTATGTGGGCAATGGTGGCGTTTTCATAGCCCCATGCGTGGTCAATAAGCAGCTCGGCGTTGACGCCGAAGAGCCTATATAATAGCTCCTCATTATAATAATCCGTCTCCGCGCCTATGGAGCAGCGGGCAATATCCCCCATGGTGTAAATTCCGTGGGCTTCAAGCTTCTTGGTGTAGCCCTTGCCAACTCGCCAAAAGTCCGTGAGAGGGCGGTGGCACCAAAGCTCACGACGGTAGCTCATTTCGTCAAGCTGGGCAATGCGAACGCCGTCGGCGTCGGGGTTAACCTTCTTGGCCATAATATCCATAGCCACCTTGGCCAGATACATATTGCTGCCTATGCCTGCGGCGGCTGTGATGCCCGTGGACTCCAGCACCTCTTTAATGAGCATCTTGGCAAATTCGCGGCTGCCCATGCCTCTTGGGGCAAGATAGTGGCTTAGGTCTATGAAAACCTCGTCTATGGAGTAAACGTGTATGTCCTCGGGGGCAATGTGGCGAAGATAAACCTGATAAATGCGGCTGGAATAATCCATGTATAGAGCCATTCTTGGGGGCGCGGCTATATAGCCAAGCTTCAGCTCGGGATGAGCGGCAAGAGCGCGGGCGTCGCAGCTTTCTCCGGCAAATTCCCTTTGAGGGGCGCGGCGAAGGCGAAGGCGGTTAATTTCCTTCACCTGCTCCACAACCTCAAATAGCCTTGCTCTGCCCGATATGCCGTAGGCTTTAAGGGATGGAGTAACGGCGAGACAAATGGTCTTTTCCGTTCGGCTCTCGTCTGCAACCACCAAATTGGTGTTCATAGGGTCAAGCCCACGCTCTATGCACTCAACGCTGGCATAAAAGCTTTTAAGGTCTATGCAAAGATATGTTTTCTCCAAATGTCTCACCTCCTTTTTATATAGCTTATCACCCTTTGAATTATAGGTCAATGAATTGCCCTTTATGCGATAGTGATAGAAAAAGCCCCCTTGAAAAAGGGGGCTATGACGCACTTTTAAAGGCTTCTCCTCAAGGAGAAGCCTTTAAATACCGCAGCCATCGTAGGGGCTGGCGTCCTCGACAGCCCGAATTGCAGGGGCAAAGCTTTATTTATTTCCCAGCTGCCAAAAGGCAACGGCGCTGGCGGCGGCAACGTTGAGGGAGTCAACTCCGTGGCTCATGGGAATGCAAACGGTGTAGTCGCTGTCGCCTATGGTGCTGTCTGCAAGTCCGTCGCCCTCGGTGCCAAGAATAACCGCAAGGCGCTCCTCGGCGGCAAGGCGGGGGTCATCAATGTTGAGGCTATCTTCCTTCAGCGCCATGGAAACGGTCTTGAAGCCCAGAGTATGAAGCTGCTTATGCCAATCCTCTCCAAGATAAGTCCAGGGGATTTGGAAAACCGTGCCCATGCTTACGCGGGTGGCGCGGCGGTAGAGAGGGTCGGCGCAGGCAGGAGTCAGCAGCACCGCATCCATGTTCAGAGCGGCGGCGGAGCGGAAAATTGCCCCAATATTGGTGGGGTTAACCACATTTTCCAAAACGGCAACGCGCTTTGTGCCGGCGCAAACCTCCTCCACGGTGGGGAGAGCGCTGCGGCGCATGGCGCAAAGAAGTCCGCGGGTGAGCTTAAAACCGGTTAGACGTGAGAGCACATCGGTGTCGGCGGTGAAGGCAGGCACATCGCCGCAGCGGGCAAGAACTTCCTTTGCCTCGCCTTCAATATGGCGGCGCTCGGTGAGTATGCTCACGGGCTCAAAGCCTGCGTCCAGCGCCCTTTCAATAACCTTGGGGCTCTCGGCTATGAAGAGAGCCTCCGTGGGATTTTCGCGGTTAAGAAGCTGGTTTTCCGTGGCGCGGGCATATACATCCAGACGGGGATCTTCAAAAGATTCAATTTCAATAATTTCGGGCATAAAAAAATCATCCTTAAGCTTGATGGGGCTATTATAGCTCAGATACAGAAATTTTTCCACATAAAAAACTACAACTTAATGCCTCCCTCTGACGAGGGAGGTGCCGAGCTTGCGAGGCGGAGGGAGAGAAAAACTCAATAGTCTGATTGTTATAACAAATTGCTGCTTAATATTCTCTCCCCCAGTCAGCTTCGCTGACAGCCCCCTCATCAGAG
>JAFYUG010000326.1 GCA_017558545.1 Oscillospiraceae bacterium
ACAACGCATCTCCCGATATGCCTCCCCCCAGACATTTCCCCTCCACCGGCAAAAAGGTTGCTGTTGTTGGCGGTGGCCCCGGCGGTCTTTCCGCAGCATACTATCTCTCCATTATGGGTCATAAGGTAACTGTGTATGAAAGACGCAAAAAGCTTGGCGGTATGCTTCGCTATGGCATCCCCAACTATCGTCTGCCCAGAGAAATTCTGGATAAGGAGATTGAATACATCCTTTCTGCAGGTGCCCAGCCCATTGATGTAATAACCGATATCGACGTTGGCAAGGACATCCGCTATGATGAGCTGCGCCGCGATTATGATAGCGTCTATATCTCCATCGGAGCTCACACGGATAAGAAGATAGGCATAGAAGGTGAGGATAGCGAGGGCGTTATCTCTGCCGTTATGCTCCTTCGCGGCATTGGTGACGGCGAAATGCCCGATTTTACCGGCAAGAAGGTTATCGTTATCGGCGGCGGCAACGTTGCTATGGACTGTGTCCGCAGCGCTATTCGTCTTGGCGCAGAGAAGGTTTCCTGCGTTTATAGACGCCGTCAGAAGGATATGACCGCTCTTGATGAGGAAATCGAGGGTGCAATTGCCGAAGGCGCCGAGCTTAGGATGCTCTCTTCTCCCACCCGTATTGAAGTTGACGAGAATGGCCACTGCGCCGCTCTTTGGATTCAGCCTCAGATCATCGGACCCATAGGCGATGACGGCAGACCCAAACCCCGCAATGCGGAAAATAAGGCTCCCGTTCGTATGCCCGCCGATGTTATCATCGCCGCCGTTGGTCAGGGTATTGAAACCTACGCCTTCGACGATGTTGACATCGAAATTGAGCGCGGTGCAATTTCCGCTCTTCCCAGCAGCCAGCTTAAGCACACCGAAGGCTTCTTCGCCGGCGGTGACTGCGTAACCGGCCCTGCCACCGTTATCCGTGCCATTGCTGCCGGTAAGGTTGCAGCTGCAAACATTGACGATTATCTTGGCTATCGCCATATTATCGCCACCGATGTGGAGGTTCCCGAACCTGCACTTTCCAATAGACCCCCCCATGGCCGTATCAATACTCTCGAGCGAGAGGCCAGCGAGCGCAAGCATGACTTTGATTGCATTGAATGCGGCATGAGTCAGGCTGCAGCCCATCAGGAATCTTCCCGCTGCCTGCGCTGCGACCATTATGGTTATGGTATCTTCAAAGGAGGACGCAGAGACAAATGGTAAATCTCGTTATAGACAATATAAATGTCTCCGTGCCCGAGGGCACCACTATTTTGGAGGCCGCCAAGAGCATACATATCGATATCCCCAGCCTTTGCTATCTCAAGGACCTCAACGAGATAGCCGCCTGCCGCATCTGCGTTGTGGATGTTGAAGGCCACACCAATCTTGTTCCCGCCTGCAACACTCATGTTTTGGAGGGCATGGTTGTCCATACCAACTCTCCCCGCGTTCGTGCAGCCCGCCGCACCAATATCCAGCTCATTCTCTCTCAGCATGATAGCCAGTGCACCTCCTGCGTCCGCAGCGGTAACTGCACTTTGCAGTCTCTGGCGTCCGATTTGAATATCTATTCTTTGGACTATGCCAAAAATGTTAAGGAAACTCCCTGGAATAAGAGCCTTCCCCTCATCCGTGATGAGTCCAAGTGCATCAAGTGCATGCGCTGCGTTCAGGTTTGCGACAAAATCCAGACCGTTAACATTTGGGACGTATCCGGC
>JAFYUG010000327.1 GCA_017558545.1 Oscillospiraceae bacterium
ATTTTTTCTTTGTCTTGCAGAAAAATATATTACTTTGGAGTGCTTTGCAGTTTTGAATAGAAGGTTTTTTCTTGCAGCTTTTTCCGGCTCTTGCAGAAATACTTTGTGTATTTCAAAAGAGACGGGGACAGCTGCGGGGAAAAAGATTCATTCAAAACCGTACAAATCCCTATGTGAGTCCGCCTAATGCCAAGGCTTTTTATTATTCGATTTAGATTAGATTCGATTTAGATTAGAGTTCGCTGGAAACAGCGGTATCGAAGAGCTCTTCAACTTCCTTGGAGGGAGCTTTGCCCAGCAGGGAGACAACTACGGCTGCAACAAGACCGAGGATGGTGCCGGGGATGATTTCGTAGATGCCGGTGGAGCTGAGGAATGCCAGCCAGCCGATATCAACGAGAGCGCCCACAAGGATACCTGCAACGGCGCCGCCGAAGGTGAAGCGCTTCCAGAAGAGGCTAAGCATAATGGCGGGGCCGAAGGCTGCGCCGAATACGCCCCATGCATTTTCAACGAGACCCATGATGGTGCCGCTATTGGGGTTGGAAGCAATGATAACGGAGATAATTGCGATAGCCAGAACAACTATTCTGCCTGCCCACATCATTTCCTTCTCACCGGCCTTGCCCTTGCGGATAACGGGCTTATAGACGTCGCTGGCGAAGGAGGAGGAAGCAGCCAGCAGCTGGCTATCAGCAGTGGACATAGCTGCTGCCAAGATTGCGGAAAGGAGAATGCCGCTGATGATAACGGGGAACATCTTGCGTACCATGGTGATGAATACGATGGAGCTATCATCAATGTCGCCAAGGAATACGCGGCCAATGCAGCCGGCGGCAACGGAGAAGATAACGATAAGGGTGGTCCAGGTGATGCCTATCTTGGCGCTCTTCTTCAGTTCCTTATCGGACTTGAGGGACATGAAGCGGATGATGATATGGGGCATACCGAAGTAACCAAGACCCCAGCCGAGACCGGAAACTATATCCTTCCAGTTACTGAAGAGATTCCAATAGCCTTCGGGCATTGCGGAGAAGGAGGAAACTGCCTGACCGCCCTGAATGAGAGCAAGGGCGAAGATGGGGGCAACCAGCAGAGCTGCCAGCATAAGCAGACCCTGGAAGAAGTCGGTCCAGCAAACAGCGGAGAAGCCGCCGAGGAAGGTATAAGCAATGATAATAACGGCTGCTATGTACATGGCAACGGTGGCATCCATACCGATAACGGTGGAGAACAGAGTGCCGCAGGCCTTGATGGAAGAAGCGGAATAGATGGTATAAGCAACGAGGAAGATTACTGCGCAGAGAATCTGCAGAGCCTTGCTCTTGCTGAGGAAGCGGTTGGTGAGATACTGGGGAATGGTGATAGAATCGTTGGCAACGATGGAGAAACGGCGAAGGCGGGGAGCTTCATATATCCAGCTGAGGGCGTAACCGATGGCGAGGCCGATGGCTATCCACGCCTGACCTATGCCCAGAGCATAGATGGAAGCAGGCAGACCCATCAAAACCCATGCCGACATATCCGATGCACCGGCGGAGAGAGCGGAGACCCAAGCGCCCATCTGGCGGCCGCCGAGGAAGTAGCCCTTCTCACCGCCGCTGCGGCTGCGGAAGAAGAAAAATACGCCTATGCTCAGCATAAAAACGAGGTAAATGATGAAGATGATAATTTCTGCGTTCATGTTGACTCCTGACCGGGGCATCCGCCCCTTTGGCTATTTCACTAACTAAAGTGTTAGTACTTGAAAGGATTATAACACAAAAGTTCCTGTACGGCAATACAGAACCGCGTATAGAACTTTTTCTATACGCGGTTAGGCAATTTTATTAATTTTTCCTTATTTTTCAATAGTTTCAGACTAGACGAATTTTAAATCCAAAACTTGGTCTTTAAAATTTCTTGAAAAATTATTTTTTTCTGTAGCCATCTAAAAAGATACCCATCATGGTGTCGGAGTACTTCACAAGGGAATATTCTCCGCTGCAAAGGCACCAATCATACATAAGCGCTCTTTCCATAAGAGCATAAGCTTTGGTGATTTCATTGACGGAAAAATCCTCCCTTATCTCCCCCTTCTCCTGACCCTTCACAATGATTTCGCGAAGAAGACGGAAGTAAAGGCGGTTGCGGTCAAGAAGGTGTTTTTCACCCTTGGTGGTAAGCTGGGTGGATAATAGTCCTCCCAAAAGCTCTATGGGAACAGAGGAGTCCACCATGGCAAAAAGCTCCCTATTGAGCCAATGGAGAGTATCTATTGCGTTGGCATCAGGCTCCATCACTTTGATGAGGGCTTCATACTTTTCATCGAAGAGGGTGGACAGAGTTCCGAGGAGGGCATCCTTGCCTTCAAAATAATGATAGAAGGTACCCTTGCTGGTTTCGGACTCAAAGATTATGTCCTCAACGGTGGTATTCTCATAGCCCTGCTCATAAAAGAGCTTCCACGCAGCGGAGACGATTTTGCCGCGGGTATTTCTGGTATTTTTTCTGGGCATATCACTCCACCTCGATTATAGCGCCTTCCCAAGGGGCAAGAACGCCGATGAATTCCTTCTTCTCATAGTTGCCGAAAATCTGCTTACCCTTGAAGGGAATACTGCGGATTTTATCGGAGAAATTCAAGGCAACGGTAAGCTTTTTGCCCTCATATTCACGCTCATAGACAAACACATCGCCCCTGATGAGTTTCTCTTCAAATGTACCTCTGCGGAGAATTTCATTTTCCCTGCGAAGGGCTATGAGAGATTTATAGTAATTGAGGATGGAATCGCTGTCCCGCTCCTGAGAAGCATAGTTAATGGTCTTATAATTCTTATTAACAGCCAGCCAGGGTGTGCCGGTGGTGAAGCCGCCATGGAGAGCATCGCTCCACTGAACGCCCTGACGGGCATTATCCCGGGAGGATGTTTTTATCATCTTCCAGCGGTAGGTATCGGTGAAGGGCAGTTTCTTGGCTATGCCCCATACATTATGGCTTTCCACATCCTGAAGCTGGTCGATATGGGTAAAGTCGAAGTTGGTCATGCCGATTTCCTGACCCTCATAGATAAAGGGAGTACCCTTGAGAGTAAGGAGCATGGTGGCCAGCATTTTTGCACTCTTATTATGATATTTTCCGTCATCACCGAAGCGGGAAACACTTCTGGGCTGGTCATGGTTTTCAAAATAGTTGGCATTCCATGTGAGAGCATGCTGCCACTTGGCAATGGCGCGGAAGAACTTTTCGGGCTTGAAGGGGTGCTTAAACCACTTTACGCCGATTTGCTCTGTTTCCATATGCTCAAAGGAGAAAATCTCGTCCAGCTCTTTTCTGTTAGGCTCGCAGAGGTCTCTTCCCTGCTGCTCGCTGACGAACACAGTTTCGCCAACGGTGTAGGCATCATACTCATCCAGCACATCGCGGCGAAGGCGGCGCAGTATGGCATGGCAGCCGGGGGTTGAGTGATAATGCTTCAGGCCTGCAAGGATGGGGCTGGGGACGCCGTTTTCAAGGTCATTTTTCCATATAATATTGATAACGTCGCATCTGAAGCCGGCTACGCCCTTATCAAGCCAAAAACGGAGTATATCCTGCACTTCCTCCATAACGGCGGGGTTGCGCCAGTTGAGGTCAGGCTGTTCCTTGGCGAAGAGATGGAGGTAATACTGGCCTCTCACCTCGTCATAGTCCCATGCTCCGCCGCCGAAAAATCCGCCCCAGTTATTGGGCTTATCCGCCCAGATATAATAGTCCTCATAGCCCGGCTCTCTTCTGCGGGAGCGCTGGAACCACTCATGCTGATCGCTTGTGTGATTAATTACAAGGTCCATGATTATGCGGATATTTCTTGCCTTGGCCTCAGCGAGGAGCTTATCAAAGTCCTCCATGGTGCCAAACATGGGGTCTATGGCCATATAGTCAGCTATATCATAGCCGTTATCCACCTGAGGGGATTTATAAACGGGGCTGAGCCAAATGGCATCGATGCCCAAAGCTTCAAGTTTATCAAGCTTGGAAATTATTCCGGGGATATCACCGTAGCCATCTCCGTTGCTATCGCAGAAGGAGCGGGGATAAATCTGATAAATAATTCCGTCCTGCCACCATTTACGCTGCTGCATTATATATGGTACTCCTCTCCTGCCACAAACTCATCGTACATTTCATCGGTGACGCCGTGGTTTTTGATTATCTCGGAATAAAATTCTCCGCTGGCTTTCAGGCTTCTTTCCATGGTTTCATAGTCCACATGCACCAGGCCAAAGCGGGGAAAGCAGCCCTCCGTCCAATGGAAGGAGTCTGTGAAAGACCAATAGTAATAGCGCTTTATGGGAAGGGAGCTGCGGCTGATTATCTTCAGATGGTCATAGATAAAGCGGCTTCTGAAGCTGTCTTTAAGGTCGCAGACGCCGTTTGCCGTTATATATATGGGCAGGCGCACGATTTTAAGAAGCTTTTCGCAGCATTCGATTATGCCCTTGGGATAAATTTCCCAGCCAAAATCGCTTCTGTATCCGCCCTTCACCGTGCCTTCGCTGAAGGCTCCGAAAACTGTTGAGCGGGAGAAATAGTTAACGGCGTGGAAATCGCAGTAGCAGCCTTTTCTGTCACGTCCCTGATTTTTCAGGGGCTTATGGAATTCACCGGTGAGCATGGCCCTGGTGATGTGATTTTGGAAAAGATCCTCCATAAGCTTTGCCTCGGACTTATGAATGGGATTTCGGGGATCTTTGGGCACAAAGACGCGATACTGGTTAGTAAAGGCAACCTTGGTGTTCTTAAAGCCCATGCTGCGGCGCATATCGTGAATGAGGCGGTATGCCTTTATATGGGCAGAGGCCATGTTTCCCATTACCTCAAGGGTAGTGGAGGGGCTTTTCTGTCCGGGAGGCCATTTGCCCAGAAAATAGCCGTTAACGGCATAGATATTAGGCTCATTGAAAGTTATATATTCGCTTACAAGATGACCCATGCTCTTGATTATCTTCTCAACATAGCGAAGATAATGCATGATGTTATCATACTCTTCGAAGGCGCCCTTTTCTTCAAACC
>JAFYUG010000328.1 GCA_017558545.1 Oscillospiraceae bacterium
AGGCGGTTAACGGTATAGACCTCCATATGGAAGAGGGAGAAACCCTCGGCCTTGTTGGCGAAAGCGGCAGCGGCAAAACCGTAACCGCCCTTTCCGTGGCGGGACTTCTCCGTGGCGATGTAAAGCTTAGCGGCGAAATCAACTTCATGGGCAAAAATCTCCTTGAAATGTCCCCCAAAGAGCTTAGAGAAGTTCAGGGCAAGGATATAGGCATGATTTTTCAGGAGCCTATGACCAGCCTCAACCCCCTTATGCGCCTTGGCCCTCAGATTGAGGAAACCCTCCGCATCCATACCGAGCTTCCCCCTCAGCGCAGAAGGGAGCTGGCCTTGGAGCTTATGGGCAAGGTAGGCCTGCCCGACCCTGAGCTTATATATAAAAAGTACCCCCACCAGCTCTCCGGCGGCCAGCGCCAGCGAGCCATGATAGCCTCCGCCCTCATCTGCGACCCCAAGCTGCTCATTGCCGACGAGCCCACCACCGCCTTGGACGTAACGGTGCAGGCTCAGATAATCGAGCTTCTTGCCCGCGTAAACCGCAACAGAGGCGTTGGCATACTCTTCATAAGCCATGACCTGAACGTTGTACGCAAGCTCTGTTCCCGGGTGGCAGTTATGTATAAGGGCGTGATTGTGGAGGAAGGCCCCACGGAGGAAATTTTCCGCAATCCTCAGCATGAATACACCAAAAAGCTCATTGCCGCCATCCCCGGCAGGGAGAGAAGGAAAGACTGATGGCCGAAAAAGTTCTTGAAGTTAATAATGTGTCCGTGGAATATTCCACCGGTGGCGTGCTCCACAAGGGCGAGAGCCAGCAGGCCGTTAAAAATGTGTCCTTCTCTTTGGAAAAGGGGGAGATACTTGGCCTCGTTGGCGAAAGCGGCTGCGGCAAATCCAGCCTCAGCAAGGCCATACTGGGCATGATAGACTATAAGGGCGAGATTATCCACCATACTCCCCGCCCTCAGATGGTTTTTCAGGACCCTTATAGCAGCCTCAACCCCTCCAAAACCATAGGCTGGATAGTGGAAGAGCCTCTGCGCCTTTACGGAAAGTATGATAAGGCCGAGCGCCGCCGCCGCGTCCTTGAGATGCTGGAGCGAGTTGGCCTTGGGGGCGATTATTATAAGCGCTATCCCCGTGAGCTCTCCGGCGGCCAGCGCCAGCGAGTCAGCATAGCCGCCGCCCTCATCCGCCGCCCCCGCTTCATAGTCCTGGATGAGCCCGTCAGCGCTTTGGATGTAACCATTCAGGCTCAGATTTTGGAGCTGCTGAGAGAGCTGCATAGAGAAAAGGAGCTGAGCTACCTTTTCATCAGCCATGATTTGAATGTTATCTATGAGCTCTGCGACCGCGTCATGGTTATGAACGGCGGCGAGATAATCGAGCAGGGCAGCGTGGATGAAATTTTCAATAATCCCAAAGAGGAATACACCAAAAAGCTGCTGAGCAGTATGTAAGTCCCTTACAAAATCTTGCAAAAACCCCCGCGAAAATACATATTATAGAACAATTCAATCAAAAACGCGATAGAACGCATTGTTCATTCTATACTTTTTCAGGGTGATAATTTTGGAAAAGTATGAACGAATAAGAAATCTTAGGGAAGATAGCGATCTCACTCAGGAAGCCTTGGGACGCATGATAAATCTGCCTCAGAGAACCTATGCCTACTATGAAAGCGGCGGGCGTATGGTACCCCCCAGAGTGCTGGTGGATCTTGCCCAGCTCCACGGCGTCAGCGTTGACTATATCCTTGGGCTTACAGATGTGAAAAAGCCCTATCCCCGCAAGAAATGAGAAAAAACCCGAATTCTTCCGAATTCGGGTTTTTTATTGAGATAAATAATACAAAATATTTATACCTCCCTATGACGAGGGAGGTGGCTTCGCCTTCAGGCGAAGTCGGAGGGAGAGAAAAACAAGAAATTATCTCTCCCCCAGTCATGCTATTCGCATGACAGCCCCCTCGTCAGAGGGGGCTATTAGATAGTGCGGAGAAGGCTTTGATTACCTGATCTTAATATCGTATGCGCTGATGAGTTCGCCTTCGCCTTCGGCAACGGTGAGGGTGACGGAGTCGCCTGCGTCCAAAATGGCGGCCACGGGGGCATCGGCCACGGAGATAACATAGAAGAAGTTCTTGCCCATCAATCGGATATAAACATGGGTGTTGCCCTCGATAACGGCGGTGCGGATTTCCTCAACGCGGCCGCTTACGGTATTCTGAGCAATTTCCTCCTTTTCAACAAGGGAAGCGTTGCTGAGGAGTTTAATATAGTTGGCCTCGCATTCGGCAACGGTGGTGCCGGTGGCAACTATCTGATACTGCTGAACGTTTACCATGGCGTACATTTTAACAAGCTGGGCATCGTCCTTCAGCGCCATGAAATAGGTGGGCTGGCCGGAGATATTGAGAAGCAGGGGGAAGGTGGAGATATACTCATACTGCTGGACAACACCCTCGGCGCTGGCGCGGGCGGAATATTCCTCGGCGCCGGCCACGGGATAGAACTTGGTGTCCTTGGTGCGCTGGTTTGTGAGGATGAAGCCGATGTTGCTCTCGTCGCTCATAACGGAGGTTATGCCGGTGTACATATAAACATCGTCGCCGTTTACGATGTAGTTATAGCCTCTGGTGGTCTGGGTAACGTTTTTCTGACCGAAGATGGAGTTGAGCCAGCCGCTCTGATACATACCGTGGTAGTCATACTGCTGGATGATGATGTCGGCGGTGTAAACGCGGTCTACCCATTCGGGAACTTCCTTGTAATACTTGCTCTCGCCGGTGAGGGCGTTGGTGAGAACTGCACCCTGAATGTCGGTGCCGGAGAAGAGGCCTATGCGCTTAACGATGCGGGGGCTTACCCAGTAGGGAACGCCGTCCTCGTCGATTTCAAAGTTGGCATCGTCGAACATATAGGTGGGGTACTGGAAGCGGATGTGGCGGGCGAGGTTGCGGCCAAAATGCTCGGCGGTGGTATACTTGATGCCAACGCCCTGCTCGTCAAGGCGCACAACTTCAACGTTCTGAGTGACCATGTCGATTATAAGGTAGGCGGGGAGACCGTCGGCGCGGTTAGTGAACCACTTGATGATGTCGCCGTAAACAAGGGGAGTTACGCGGACGGGGCGGCCTTTGTAGTTAATCTGGGTGTAATCCTCGGCCACCTCGAACTGGCTGACATACTCGCTGAGCTCGCCCAGCTTGCGGTTGCCAAGGCGCTTGGCGCTGTCCTCGTCCAGCATGGGGATTTGGTTGTAGCTAATCTCGTCAACCTCTTCGGTGAAGTCGCCCTCCTCAAGATAGAGAAGATTGGCGTAGGCATCGGCGCGGAAAATGGGCATGCCGATGATGCTGCCAACAATCAAGAGGGCAACGAAGAAAATGCAGATAATAACGGGCACAAGGCAGTGCTTTTTAAGTCCGGACCAAAGAGCCATGCCGCTGGTGACCTTGTGGAGGCCGACGCTTAGGGCGCTGAGGGCGCAGTAGACCAAGGCCAGCACAAAGAAGAAGCTGTAAAAGCCCTGATTATGCAGGTTGATGGCAGGCAGCTTCACATAGAAATAGCCAAGGCCGAAAATAATGGTGATGATGAGATTGAGAATGATGCTCTTCGCGGTTTTCCGTTTCATGGTAATCAGTCCTTAAAATAAAAATTATACATCTTAAGGCTCTCCCCTTCGGGGAGAGCTGTCTGCGAAGCAACGGGCGGATATGGAATCCGCCCCTACGGAGGGGCAAGGTCTGCACCCAAGCCTCTTTTTCAGCTATTTTAAAGCTCTTTGGCCAATATTATATCATTTTTCTTAAAATATTCAATATTTTATGCTTGACATTCACAAATAATTCATTTATAATAACATGGCTGACAACAAAATACACTTTGTTCGAAGGAAAACGTGGAGAAGTCGCGTAGCCCGGTCGAGCGCGCACGATTGGAAATCGTGTAACGGCAAAAAACCGTTCGAGGGTTCGAATCCCTCCTTCTCCGCCATGTAAAAAAACCTCTTTTGTCTACCTGACAAAAGAGGTTTTTTTACAATGATATCCGTTCCTTGCGGAACGGATGATATAGCTGACGCTATGATATCTACTTCGCAGATGATATACGCTTCGCGGATGACAGGAACGGATAGTATATCATAC
>JAFYUG010000329.1 GCA_017558545.1 Oscillospiraceae bacterium
CCTCCGTGCGGATGAGGGCTATGCGGCGGTATAGATCCATGCGGATTTCCGCCGAGGACACATAGCGCTCGGGAATATTGGCGCTTACGGCCAGGTCGGCGGCGCACTCGGCGCGCTTCTCCGTCTTGATGCCCCGCTCTTCCAAAACCGCCTCTTCAAGGAGCTTCAGATACATATCATAGCCAACATCCGTCATATGGCCGCTTTGCTCGGCGCCCAGAAGGTTGCCTGCGCCGCGAATTTCAAGGTCGCGCATGGCTATGCGGAAGCCGGAGTTAAACTCCGCGAACTCACGGATGGCGCTAAGACGCTTTTCCGCAATCTCCGTCAGCACCTTATCCTTGCGATAGGTGAGGTAGGCGCTGGCGCGGCGGTTACTGCGTCCAACGCGGCCGCGAATCTGGTGGAGCTGGGCAAGACCCATTTTGTCCGCGTCCTCGATGATGAGGGTGTTCACGTTGGGGATGTCTATGCCCGTCTCGATAATGGTGGTGCAGACCAGCACCTGCGTATCGCCGCTGACCATGCCCTCCATGGCAAGGGTGATGGACTCCTGATCCATCTTGCCGTGGGCAATGTCCACGCTGACGTCGGGGAGCATCTTCATAATGCGTGAAGCGGTGCGCTCTATGCTCTCCACCCGGTTGTGGAGATAGAAAACCTGACCGCCGCGGGCAATTTCGCGGCGTATTGCATCGGCCACAACCCCCCAATCATGCTCCATAACGTAGGTCTGCACGGGAAGTCTGTCCTGAGGGGGCTCTTCAAGGGTGGACATGTCCCGTATGCCGCTCATGGCCATGTTCAAGGTGCGGGGGATGGGGGTGGCCGAGAGGGTGAGCACATCCACGTTGCGGCTCATTTCCTTGAGCCTCTCCTTGTGGGTGACGCCGAAGCGCTGCTCCTCGTCTATGACCAAAAGGCCAAGGTCCTTGAAGGCTACATCCTTTTGCAAAAGGGCGTGGGTGCCTATGACTATGTCCACGCTGCCGTCCGCTATGCCCGTCTTGGTGGCTTTCAGCTGCTTTGCCGTGCGGAAGCGGCTGAGAACTTCGATTTTAACGGGGTAGCCGAAAAATCTCTGCATGGCGGTTTGGTAATGCTGCTGAGCCAGCACCGTGGTGGGAACCAGTATGGCCGCCTGCTTGCCGTCCAGAACACACTTCATAACGGCGCGAAGGGCAACCTCCGTCTTGCCGTAGCCCACGTCGCCGCAGAGAAGTCTGTCCATGGGGGTAGAAGACTCCATGTCCCGCTTGATGTCGGCAATGCATCGAAGCTGGTCGTCGGTTTCCTGATAGCCGAAGGCGTCCTCAAACTCCTCCTGCCATGGGGAGTCGGGGGCAAAGGCGTGGCCGGGCAGGCGCAGTCGCTCGGCGTAAAGGCGTATGAGCTCCGCGGCCATCTCCTTGGCGGCGGCTTTGGCGCGGGTTTTAACCCTCGTCCACTCTGCGCCGCCCATTTTGCTGAGCTTAACCACCTTGTCCTCGCCGCCACCTATATACTTGCTGACGAGATCCAGCTGGGTGGCAGGCACATAGAGGCTGTCCGTGCCTGCGTAGGCGATTTTCACATAGTCTTTTTCAATGCCGTCCACCTTCATCTTCACGATGCCGTTGAAGCGGCCTATGCCGTGGTATTCGTGAACCACGAGGTCGCCAACGCTGAGGTCGGCGTAGGAGTCCAGCTTGCGCTTTTTACTGTCGGCGGCCTTTCTCTTGCGGCCTTTGCGGAGGCCGGGCTGCATAATCTGGGTGTCGGTGAGCACCGCGAGGCGGCTGTTGGGATATTCAAAGCCGCCGGAGAGAGCGCCCACGGCTATGACGCACTCGCCCTCATTAATGGGGGCGTTAAGGTCGGGAATAATACGGGCAGTTATATTTCTGTCGGCGAAAAATGTGCGCAGAGAGCCGGCGCGGCGAGTATCCGAGGCCAGCACTATAAGGGCAAAGTTGCGGCTTAAGTAGTGCTTAACATCGTCGCAGGCGGTCTCCAGACTGCCGCCGTAGGAGGGCAGCTGCTTGGCCGTTACGCCAACAATGGCGGCGGGCTCAGGCTTAATGCGGCCGGTTGTGAAGTATTCACCCATTACAATGGGGAAAATTGCGAGATTTTCAATGGCTTCGTCCCAGCTGCGGCAGAAATCCGCGTTTTTGCCCATGAGGCTGCCGCTTTGGAGCAATGCCTCAAGGTCGGCGGAGAGAAGCTTCAGTCTGTCCTCCATGAGCTTGCCGCAGCGGGCGCTCTCGGAGATGAAAACAAGGCAATCCTCGGGTATGTAGTCCAAGGCGGAAGAATACTCAGGGTATATTATTCCTGCGTATCTGTCGGCGGCGGCGAGGCTTCCAAGCTCTCTAAGACGCTCGGCGTCCCGACGGAGAGTCTGGGCAAGGAGCTGGTTTTCTGCTCTCTTGCTGCGCTGGGCGCTGAGGGCGGCTTGATTCAGCTTATCCGCAAGGGCGCTTATGCCGCCATCATATAAGCTGGGCAGGGTCTCCGCCGAGGGGAGAATGCGGCAGGAGTCTATATTTTCAATTCTGCGCTGGCTTTGAAGGTCAAATAGACCCATGGAGTCTATGCTGTCCCCCCAAAACTCTATGCGGACGGGGTTAGAGTAGGCAGGGGAGTAGAAGTCCAGTATGCCGCCGCGGCGGGAGTACTGGCCGGGGGCTTCAACCTGCACGCGGTGGACATAGCCGCAGCGGATGAGCTTTGCTTCCACCTCTTCCATGCTGATGTCCGCGCCGTCTTGTATGGTGGCAGAGGCTGCGCGGAGGGTGTCCATGGGCATGGTGCGCTGGCAGAGGGCGAAAGCGGAGCAGACGGTGATGGGTGGCGTGCTCTCGCTGAGGGTAAATAGGGCGGCAAGGCGCTTTTGCTCCTCTCCGCGGCTCACAGAGTCGGCGGGGTAGAGGTTTATTTCCCTTGAGGGCAGCAGCAGGGGAATTTCGCCCAGCAGGTTTTCCATGTCCCGAGCCATAATTTCCGCGCTTTGGTCGTCGGGACAGATGATGAAAAGGGGAAAACCCATCTCCCTGCGCAGAGTGGCCGCCGCGTGGGCTCGGGAGGATGCGCCAATGCCGCTTATGAGCACGGGGCATTTGCCTGCGTCCATGGCGCGGAGAAGGGGCGCCCATTCACTTAACCAGAATTTGTTAGACATATATTTTCTCCTCAAAAAGGGGCTAATGTTTCAAAACGGCTTTAGCCAAGACTGGCGGGGCAGCCCCCTGCGGCGTCTTGGCATGGATATTTTATCATTTTTTTGTGGGGAAATCAAGGGAAGGCAGGGGCAGGGGGGAATTTAAGATTTCGCTATTTAAAGCCCCCCTTTGCAAGGGGGGAAGCCTCGCAAAGCGAGGCAGG
>JAFYUG010000330.1 GCA_017558545.1 Oscillospiraceae bacterium
GACTGTGTGTTCTGCGCCATCGTTCTTCCCGACGAGGATGAAGAGCTTGTTTGGGAACGTGGCCGCATGGTCAATGCCTCCGCTCTTAAACCCGTTGAGGCCGCAGAACAGGCCGCCGTTAAGGAATTCCCAGATTACATGGATAAGTTCATTAAGTGTGAACTCAACTCCAAGGGTACCCCTCTGGGCTTTACTTTCAACGATACCGATAAATTCAACTTCGCCTTCGACGTGGTTGACGCCATCGCTGAGCGTGAGCCGGAGCGTCTTGCCATGCTGCATATTGACCGTGAAAAGGTTGAGCGCCGCTTCACCTTCCAGCAGATGAAGAAGATGAGCAACCGCGCCGCCAACTATTTCAGAGCTCTCGGCATCAAACGCGGCGAAAGAGTTATGCTTGTTCTTCGCCGCAACTGGGAATTCTGGCCTATCATTGTAGGTCTTCATAAGCTCGGTGCGATTGCTATTCCCGCAACTGACCAGCTTGTAGAGAAGGACTTTGAGTACCGATTCAATGCCGCCTCTGTTTCTGCTGTTGTCTGTTCCTCTTACGGAAACTGTTCCGTCGAGGCTGAAAAGGCTATGGCCCGTTGCCCAAGTGTCAGACTGAAGGTGATGGCCGGAGAGGCAAGAGAAGGCTGGCACAGCTTTGATGATGAATACGATATGTATTCCAGTCGATTCAACCGTACCGAGGACAGTCCCTGCGGCGAAGACACCATGCTGATGCTCTTCTCCTCCGGTACCTCAGGTTATCCCAAGGCTGTTGATCACAGCTACAGATATCCTCTGGGTCACTATGTCACTGCCCGTTTCTGGCATGACGTTGACCCCAACGGCATCCACTTCACCATTTCCGAGACAGGCTGGGGCAAAGCTCTCTGGGGCAAGCTCTACGGCCAGTGGATGTGCGGCGGCGCTACCTTTGTCTATGACTTTGATAAGTTCGCTGCCGACGATATCATGCCCATGTTCGCAAAGTACGGTATCACTTCCTTCTGTGCGCCTCCCACCATGTACCGCTTCTTCATCAAGGAAGATTTGAGCAAGTACGACCTGAGCTCCATCAAGTATGCCACTACCGCCGGCGAGGCCCTCAATCCCGAGGTTTTCAACCGCTTTAAGGAGCATACCGGACTGACTATTATGGAAGCATTTGGTCAGACCGAAACAACTCTTACCATCGGCAACTTTGTTGGAACCAAGCCCAAACTTGGCAGTATGGGTAAGGCTAACCCCATGTATGATGTTAAGCTTATGAACGCAGACGGAGAGCTTGTGGGCAACGGTGAAACCGGCGAGATCGTTATCTACACCGGCAAGGAGGTTCCCTGCGGCCTTTTCAAGGGCTACTACAATGCTCCCGAAGCCACCGCAAATCAGTGGCATGACGATTACTACCATACCGGCGACCTTGCATGGCGTGATGAGGATGGTTACTTCTACTATGTTGGCCGCGCCGATGACGTTATCAAGTCCTCCGGCTACCGCATCGGACCCTTCGAGATCGAATCCGTCATCATGGAGCTGCCCTATGTTCTTGAGTGCGGTGTCTGCGCCGCCCCCGACGAGATCCGCGGTCAGGTGGTCAAGGCCTGCATCACCCTTGTGAAGGGTACAGATCCCAGCGAGGAGCTGAAAAAGGAGATCCAGACCTACGTCAAGCAGCGCACCGCTCCTTACAAGTATCCCCGTATCGTGGAATTTCGCGACGAGCTTCCCAAGACCATCAGCGGAAAGATCATCCGCAACAAGCTTTAATACATTTCATTCGTAGGGGACGGCGTCCTCGACGCCCCTCGGTGCAAACTTAAAAAACGGGGCGTCGTGGACGCCGCTCCTTACGCTGATAACAGGAGAATTACTATGATAAAAGCTGTACTTCTTGATTCCGACGATACAATTCTTGACTTTCAGATGGCAGAGCATATAGCTTTGAAAAAGACTCTTGCCCAAATCGGCATTGAGCCCACGGAGGAAAATATCAGTCTCTACAGCGAGATAAATAAGCGCCACTGGGAGATGCTGGAGAGGGGAGAGCTAACCCGCCCGCAGGTCCTCGTGCGCCGCTTTGACCGTTTTTTTGAGGCTCTTGGAGTTGAGGGAGACAGCGAGGCCACTCAGGCAAGCTATAACCATAATCTCGGCATAGGCCATTATTTTATCCCCGGCGCTGTGGAGCTTTTAGAAAATCTCAGCCGGGACTATAAGCTTTATATGGTAACTAACGGCAACGAGAGCGTGCAGGTACCCCGTCTTGCCAGCGCGGGGATCGAGCATTTCTTTGAGGAGATATTCATTTCTCAGCGCATCGGCTGCGACAAGCCAAAAATAGAATTTTTTGAGCGCTGTTTTGAAAAAATGCCTCACTATGAGAAGGACGAGATGATAATTATAGGCGACAGCCTCACAAGTGATATTAAGGGCGGAATCAACGCCGGTATTCACACCTGTTGGTTTAATCCCCGGGGAAAGCAGGGAAGAGAGGATATAGTGCCTGAATATGTTGTGGGCAGCCTTGAGGAGATACCCGCGCTTTTGAAAAGCCTGTGATTTTATGGGCGCAGCACTTGAAAACGTAACGTTTTATAGATAAAATGTTTTCAAGGGGGGATTTGTATGAAAAAACATATGATTCTTATATTTCTGCTTTTTGTATTTATTTTAAGCGGATGCAGCAAAGAGAAATGTGATGCCAGTCCCGGATACCGTGTGGAGAAAATTGATATTGAGATAAATTCCGTGGACGGTCTTTCTATAGAGCTTATGCCGGGTCATACGGACAGAAGGAGCGCCGTGGTGGTGACCAACGGCATTCAATTCAGCCGCTACTGCTCCGATGTAAGCAAGTGGGAGATACATAGGCGGGAGAATGACGGCTGGTACAGACTAATAAGTAATGTAGAAAGCAAACAGGAGAGCAAAGCGCTTGTATTCAAGCATATCCCCAGCGAAAAAATAAACTGCGTATGGGATACCACCCTCGGTCAGCTTCCTCAGGGGCATTACCGTGTTGTGCTTACCCTCTATGAGGGACTTGTTCTTGGGAAGACAGAGCCTGTTTACCTTGCTGCAGAATTTGATATAGGAGCGGAGCATTTTTCGGAAGCCTTGTATGAACGCGATGAGGCGCCTGCTGTTACGATAAACTGCGGTGGAGAAAGCCTTGAGCCCTATTTCCATTTTAATTATTCCTTTGATTTTGAATTTTTCGCGGACGGCCCTTCTGTGGAAAGCGGAATAATGGAGCATGGAGCCGAGATTCCGGAAATCACTTACCGCGACGATATTGAGCTCGTTCTGAACAAAAACACAGAATTTAAGTACATTCTCGTTTATACGGAGGATTGTGAGCCTATGGATTCCCTTGACAGCTTTTCTGGACTTTCCGAGCTGCCGTCCGGCACATATTATGTCGGAATAGTCACAACTTCC
>JAFYUG010000331.1 GCA_017558545.1 Oscillospiraceae bacterium
AATTCTCGGAGGTCTGGGCTTCCTCGTTTTGGCTGATATCCATGAAAAGGGATTTCGTTTTAAGCGCTATGCTCTCCAGACAAAGCTTGTTCTCACTGCCAGCGCCGTGCTTATCTTCGGCGGCGCGCTGCTGTTCCTTATCTTTGAGCGCAATGGTGCGCAGGAGGGAATGAGCACAGGCGAGAGAATTCTCACGGCTATTTTCGCCTCGGTAACAAGCCGCAATGCAGGCTTTGTCACCACCTCCGCTGCTTCTCTTTCCGGCGGTGGCAGAATGCTGCTTATTTTCCTGATGTTCATCGGCGGCTCTCCCGGCTCTACTTCCGGCGGCGTAAAAACAACAACCATTGTTGTTATCTTCATCCATGCCTTCTGCGGCATCCGCCATGAGCGCAGCGCCGGAGTTTTTGGCAGAAGCATAGAAAGCAATGCAATAAATAAGGCTGTTTCCATTGTGGCCTGCAATCTTGCCCTTGTATTTTTGGGCTGCTTTTTCATCTGCGCTTTGCAGCCGGAGCTTGATATGAGCAGAGTGCTCTTTGAGGTTGTTTCCGGCATAGGTACGGCGGGCATAAGCACAGGACTTATAAAGGAGCTGTGTCCCTTATCACTCTATTTTATGATGGCGCTGATGTTCCTTGGAAGATTGGGCAGCGTATCTTTTGCTGTTGCCCTTCTTGAAAAGCGAGCATTGCCTCGCGTCCGCTATCCTGTTGAAAAAATTACCATAGGCTAAGAAAGGAGCTAATTAAGCTATGAAATCTTTCCTTGTAATAGGCCTTAATTCCTTTGGCACTCATCTCTGCCGCGAGCTCTATGAGCAGGGCAGCGAGGTTATGATAGCCGATAAAAAAGAAGAACGCCTTGAAGATGCCCTTAAATATTCCATAAGCGCCAAGGTTGGCGATTGCAGCGACGAAGACGTTCTCCGCTCCTTTGGCGTAGGTAATTTTGACTGCTGCTTTGTCTGCATAGGCGATAGTTTTCAGGATAGCCTGCAGGTAACAAGCCTGCTCAAAGAGCTTGGCGCAAAAAAGGTTATAAGCAAGGCTTCCAACGAAATCCATACTAAGTTCCTTCTCCGCAACGGTGCAGATTCCGTTATCTACCCCGATAAGGATACAGCCCGCACCCTTGCCATAAGCGAAGTCAGCGATAATATCTTCGACTGCATACCCCTCACCGATGAATATTTCATTTATGAAATTTCTCCCGATGCTAAGTGGAGCGGCAAGACATTGAAGGAGCTTAACCTGCGCGCCGGCTATAAGCTGAATGTCCTTGCGGTTAAACGCAACGGAGTTGTTGACCCCATGCCTTATGCTGACCATGTTATCAGCGCCGATGAGCATCTTGTTGTGCTGGGCAGAGCTGAGGACATCAAAAAAATAAACTCAAGGAAATAAAAAAAGAGGATGGAATATTAATTCCATCCTCTTGAATTTTTATAAGGCTTATTTGCCCAGATAGCTGAGCAGAAGCTCCTGCAGCAGCTCATCGCGGTCAATGCGGGTGATGAGAGCGCGGGCTTTGTTGTAGTTGGTGATATAGGTGGGATCCTCGGAGAGGATATAGCCAACCAACTGGTTGATGGGGTTATAACCCTTGACGAGAAGAGAGTTATAAACAGAAGCCAGTATCTCTTTAATCTCGGTCTTGTTGTCAATAGCTGTGAATTTCCTGGTGATGTCTTCCATGTTTATTCCTCCTTCTTGCGTTTTTCATGCAGACATGATCTGGTTAATTCCTACATAAATTATTATAGCAAAAAAAATCTTGGTGTAAAGTATTTATTTAGGTTATTAACGCAATTTATACAAGAATATCAAGGGAATTTTATTATGTAAAATGGAAAAACAGCATTTCGACAAATTGCGATTTTTTTAGCAAGGTTTTAGAGTTTGGAGAGGTATTCTTCCACGTCGAAGATTTCCAAAATGCTGTCCTTGCGGAGATAAAGAGGGTGGTGGGGATGACCTTTTTTGCTGCGTTTGCCGGCAGAAAACCATCTTGCCCCGTGCTTTTCCCCGAGGGCTATCATGTCCTTTACGCAGGAAGGCAGATAGTCGCGCTTTTCAATTATGGTGCCCCATGCAGCCCAAACGGCGGGGCTGCGGTCAGCGTCGAGGGAGAGGGCATAGTCAAATGCCTTCATGTTTTCCTCGTGCAATGCTTTGTTCAGCTCATCTTCCATATGGTCGGGGTCTGTGGCTCTCTGGGCATAGACGTTGAACATGATGAAGCTGTCGTAGCCATTATGGAGGGCAACTCTCTCAACACTTTTGAGGGTGTTGTCCAAATCCTCGGGAGCCGCGGTGGAGGGATTTATGCCAATGCAGATAAGGGGCTTTTTGCCTCTTGTGCCGAGAATATAACGATATTCGCTGTAATAATTGGGCACATAGAGCCATTTATTAACATCATATTCTTCGCTTTCCTTCAAAGCCTCCTGCAAGGCATCTTCAAAGGAGAGAACTTCAATATCGGCGGTGAGGGCAGAGGGAATGTGTCCCATAAAAAATCTTTCCTCCTTATGAAAAAGGGCGTGTTTATGTAACACGCCCTTTTAACTTTATGTGTGTTTAGCGGATAACAGCGCCCTGTTCCTGTTCAAGAGCGGTGAGGAGCTTCTTCATGGTCTCTTCTGCGTGCTCAGCGGTGAGGGTTTCATCGTCGGCGCGGAGAGTGAGAGCGAAGGTAACGCTCTTCTTGCCCTGAGGTACGGAGCCGCCTCTGTAAATATCCACAAATTCGCAGCCCTTGAGATACTTGCCGCCGGAAGCGAGGATGGTGTCGCTAAGCTGGGCAACAGTCTTTTCCTCGTCGCAG
>JAFYUG010000332.1 GCA_017558545.1 Oscillospiraceae bacterium
CCCTATGTTAACCACCGCACAGATATGTATGGCGGAAGCTTCGAAAACCGCTGCCGCTTCCCTCTGATGGTTTTGAAGGCCGTCAGAGAGCGCGTGGGAGACGATTTCCTCATTGAGTATCGCATAAGCGGCGATGAAAAAGTGCCCGGCGGTATGAAAATTGGGGATGTAATAGAGTTTTTGAAGCTGGCTCAGGAGTATATAGACCTTGTAACCATCTCCTGCGGCATCATTGTTGACCTTAAAAACAGTTATTACTGCATGCCTCCCTATTACCATCCCAAGGGAGCCAATGTGCCCCTTGCCCGCGAGGTTAAGCAGTGCCCCGATATTCATATTCCAGTCAGCGTGGTTGGCGGCATAGTCAGCGCCGAAATGGCGGATAAGATTATTGAAGAGGGCAGCGCCGACATGGTTGCCATTGCCCGAGCCCTGCTTGCCGACCCCGATATGCTCAATAAGTCCTATGCAGGCCATCCCGAAAAGGCAAGACCCTGCCTGCGCTGCTGGAACTGCATCTGCGATGTTGGCCAGCATGTTCGCTGCTCCGTTAACCCCCAGCTTTGCCGCTCTGACCGCTATCGCCGTGCCTGGCCCGCCTTCAAGAGCAAAAAGGTGGTTGTTGTTGGCGGCGGCATTGCAGGAACTCAGGCCGCAAGAACTCTCACAGAGCGTGGCCATCAGGTTGTTCTCTTCGAAAAAGCCCCCGTGCTGGGCGGCCTTTTGCCCGATATAGATAAGCTGCCCTTCAAAGACGATATGCTCAGCTATGAAAACTGGCTTGTCCGCGAAACCATGGAGTGCGGCGCTGATATTCGCCTGAATACCGAGGCCACTCCCGAACTGGTGCTGGCAGAAAAGCCCGATGCCATTATCATTGCCGTTGGCTCTGTGCCCATAGTTCCCCCCATCAAGGGCATGGACAGCGAAAAGGTCAAGAGCGTTTTGGACGTGGACTCCGGCAGAGAAAAGATAAGCGGCAAAATCGTTGTCTGCGGCGGAGGTCTCAGCGGCATGGAATCCGCCTTGGCTCTTGCTATGGAGGGCAACGATGTCACCGTTGTTGATATGAAGAGCGAAAAGGAATTTGCCGCCGATTCCAGCCCCTGCCTGCGCGGTATGCTTCTCAAGCTTATTGATGACTATAAGGTTAAGCTCGTTGGCGACCATATCATCCGCGAAGTCAACGAAAAGGGCGTGCTGGTTGAAGGCAAGGATTGGAGCTACCGGATGCTGGAGGCTGACTATGTTGTCAATGCCCTCGGCATGAAGCCCAACCCCGCCGCCGAGCAGTTCAGGGAGCTTACTCCCTATGTCTACTTCGTGGGCGACTGCGACAAGGTGGGCAATGTCCTCAGCGCAAACCTCACAGCCTACGACAGAAGCTGCAATATATAATTCAAGTAAAAAATCCTCACCAATTGTGCAACCATTGGTGAGGATTTTATCTATTTAATGGCTCCCACCTTAGGCGGCCTCACATAGGGATTTACACGGTTTTGAATGAATCTTTTTCCCCGCAGCTGTCCCC
>JAFYUG010000333.1 GCA_017558545.1 Oscillospiraceae bacterium
AGTGATAGGCGGCACCCTTTTCCGCAACCGCATCTTCGCCTCTCCCACCGGCTACCAGAACGTCACCGGCGACGATATTCTCCCTCCCGGCGCCGAGGCATATTATGAGCGCAAGGCCATGGGCGGCTGCGCCTCCGTATGCACCTGCGAGCTTATTGTTGATGAAGAGCTTGGCCGCGGCGGCATGAACCATACCTGCATTGAAAACCCCCGAGCCTTCAACCCCCTTTGCCGCATTGCCCATGCCATCAGCAGCCAGGGAGCCGTCCCCACCGCAGAGCTGCAGCACACCGGCATGTATGCAAACCGCGAGCTGGCCGTTTTCGGCGGCAGCTCTCTGGGCAAGGCCTACGGTCCTGTTGAGTGCGAGCTGGACGGCCGCAAAATCGAGGCCATGGACGAGGCCATGATTCAGCGCACCATTGAAAAATACGCCAAGGCCGCCGCAACGGCCAAGAGAGCGGGCTTCGGCATGATACTCATTCATGCAGGCCATGGCTGGCTTTTGCAGCAGTTCCTCTCTCCCACCCTCAATACCCGCACCGATAAGTGGGGCGGCCCCTCCATTGAAAACCGCGCAAGACTCACTGTTGCCGTCTGCGACGCAGTCCGCGAGGCTGTTGGCCCCAACTTCCCCATCGAAGTTCGTATGTCCGGCAGCGAATGCTATGAGGGCGGCTACGGCATAGAAGAGGGCATAGCCTTTGCCAAGCAGCTGGAAGGCCATTGCGACCTTATCCATGTCAGCGCAGGCAGCCACGAGGTGCGCGAAGTCTTCGGCGTAACCCACCCCAGCATGTTCCTTGGAGAATCTCCCAATGTGCGCTTTGCCGCAGAAATCAAAAAGCACGTCAGCACTCCCGTTGCCACCGTCGGCGCCATGGGCAATGAGCCCTGGGAGCTGGAAGAGATCATAGCCTCCGGCAAGGCAGACATTATTGAAATGGCCCGCAGCCTTCTGGCCGATCCCGATCTGCCCATAAAGCTGCGCACCGGCCGGGAGGATGAAATCCGTCCCTGCCTCCGCTGCCTCAGCTGCTTCTCCTCCGAAATCACCTGCGGCGAGCCCTACTGCGCCGTTAACCCCGAAACCGGCCGCGAGTTTGATGTTAAATGGGCTGCTCCCGAAGCCATCACCAAGAAAAAGGTGCTCATCATCGGCGGCGGCGTAGGCGGCATGGAAGCCGCTCTCACCTGCCATGCAAGAGGCCATAAGGTTATCCTCTGCGAAAAGAACGGCCGTCTTGGCGGCGGCATCCGCTGCGAGGAGAGAGTGCCTTTCAAGAAGTATATTGATGTATATCTCAACCGTCAGGCTGCAAAAATCGAAAAGGCCGGCATAGATGTGCGCCTCAATACCGCCGTCACCCCCGAGTATGCAGCCTCCCTTGAGCCCGACGTTATAATTGCAGCCCTCGGCTCTGTAACCATCAAGCCCCCCATCCCCGGCATTGACGGAGCAAATGTCCTTGCCGCCGAATATGCCTATACCCACGAGGATGAGGTTGGCGAAAATGTTGTTGTTCTGGGCGCGGGCATGGTTGGCATTGAGTTCGCCATCTATATGGCCATGCTGGGACGCAAGGTGAAAATAGTTGAAATGGCCGACAGAATGAACGACGGCGGCAACTTCCTCCTTGGCTCTTGCCAGGAAGTTGAGCTGCAGAAGCAGGGCATAGCCCTCCATCTGAACACCAAGGCCGTGGAAATTAGCGAAAAGGGCGTCCTCTGCGAAACCAGGGACGGCGAAAAGCCCTTCTTCGAGGCTGACAGCGTAATTTACGCCGTTGGTCAGCGTCCCCTGCAGAATGAGGCTCTTACCTTTGCCAATATCGCTCCCGAGTTCCATATCCTTGGCGACTGCGTCAAGCAGGCAAACATAGCCGCAGCCACCAATGCTGCTTTCACCATCGCAAGAAACATAGGCCGTTTTTAATCAGATAAGGATAAATTTTCACATACAATATTAAAAGGAGGAAAAAATATGTTTCCCATCACTGCACCCATCACCAATATGGAAGGCGCTTTCAGCGTCAAAGGCTTCAACGTAATCGTAACCGGCGGTAACCGCGGCATAGGCCTCGGCATCACCAACGCCTTCGCCCAGAGCGGCGCCAACGTTGCAATTCTCTGCCGCAACAAGCAGTCCGGACAGGCTGTTGCCGATAGTCTCCGGCAGTATGGCGGCCGCTATACCTGCATTGCCTGCGACATTGCCGACATCGAAAGCGTAAAGGCTGCTGAAAAGGAAGTTTTCGAGTTCTTTGACCATGTGGATGTTCTCGTAAACAACGCCGGCGTTGCAACCAACACCTTCTTCCTTGACGACGTTGACATGAAGGAGTGGTACCGCGTTATCAACACCAACCTCCACGGCGTTGCCAACATGGTTCATACCTTCGCTCCCCATATGCGCGACTATGGCAAGGGCGGCAGCGTTATCAACATCTCCTCCATCGGCGGCCAGCATATAGGCGACGCCAGAAGCCATCCCAACGGACCTTACTTCACCTCCAAGGCAGCTCTTGACATGTTCACCAAGTACCTGGCCATCGAGCTGGGCGATCTGGGCATCCGCGTAAACTGCGTATCCCCCGGCCCCACCCACTCTGACCTTGACGCCGACCTCCCCCCCTCTGCTCTCAAGGAAATCGCCGAGGATATGCCTCTCCACCGTTTCGGCGAGGGCATAGAGATTGGCGCTTACTGCGTATTCCTGGCCTCCCATGCCGGCTGCCACATCACCGGCAGTATCTGCAACCATGACGGCGGCATGCTGGTTGCTATGTAAAATATGCACTGATATTTTTGGTGTATTTGCACAAGTAGATAATTAACACATAAAGCAGAGCCCTTCCGCGAAATGGAAGGGCTCTGCTGATTTCGTCATAAAGTTGATGAAAAGGGCGAAAAAGAGCCTTTGTATTAGAAAAAACATCAAATGGCAGTTTAAATGAAGAAAGTTTTGCTTATTTAAATATGTATATAATATGGCCTTGGGAATATATGTATAAAACACAAAACCTTTTGGAATAAATTACGAAAAAATTAACGAGATTTCATATTTATCTATGAGGAAATTGGATGCAACATGGAATATAATCCAATCATGACATAGCGTTCCACATAAATATTCATCAAATGTGGGTCATGTAATTAACGCATACCAATCATTTGGGAACAAATGCACAAAGGACGGCGTTCCATTTGTGCAAAAACAAAAAATAGGAGGAAGAAAAAATGAAGAAAATGAAGAAGATTATTTCTCTTCTGCTCGTTGCAGTATTCGTGCTCGCATTCATGGCCGGCTGCGCAGAAGAGGGTGCCGCCGGTGATGCAGGCGCTGCTGCCGCTACCACCTTCGTAGGCAAGAATATCGATGCCGATCCCATCCGCTTCGCATTCATCTCTATCAGTACTTCCGGTGTTACCAACATCTCTTACGAGACCGCTTTCACCGAGCAGCTCTCCATGTACCCCAATGTAACCATGGACTACTTCGACGGTGAATACAACCCCAACTCTCAGATCAACGCAATTCAGGAATGCATCACTCAGAAGTATGACTGCATCTTCCTCGAGCCCCTGGATGGCCAGGCTTGCGCTCCCGCTATCCTCGAAGCTGAGGCTGCCGGCATCCCCGTAATCACCATCAACCCCGGCACCCCCGCTATCCACTCCGCACATGTTCAGGGCAATGACTATGTTTCCGGCCAGCAGGGCGCTCAGAAGCTCTATGAAGCTATCGGCGACGGCGGCAAGTACATCATTCTCGACTGCCCCGCAGAGGCAAAGCCCAACACCCGTATGGGTACCGGCGCTGAAGAT
>JAFYUG010000001.1 GCA_017558545.1 Oscillospiraceae bacterium
GTGATCTCAGCGGGCTCAGCGGGAGCAGCGGGCTCAGCGGGCTCAGCGGGCTCGGCGGGAGCAGCGGGCTCGGCGGGAGCAGCGGGCTCAGCAGGAGCAGCGGGCTCAGCGGGAGCAGCGGGAGCCTGAGCTTCACCGCAAGCGCAGAGAGCGAAGACCATCACGAGTGCGAGAAACAGTGCGATGAACTTTTTCATTGTGGTTTTCTCCTTTTGATTTTATATTTGGTTTTTTGCTTACGTATTAGAACAAATACCGCGCTTATTATATCACCACAAGTATGGCTTATCAAGCTTTAAAGACAAAGAATTCTGCCATAAAGTATGCAAAATTCTTATGTAAACATTTTACTTTGCGGCCATTTTAACGGCGGTGTCCAGAGCGACCTCCATCATCTGGGTGAAAGCGGTCTGGCGAGCCTCGGCGGGGAGGATTTCGGGGCGGTAGATATGGTCGGAAATGGTGCAGATGGCAAGGGCTCTCTTGCCGAGTCGGGCTGCGTTCATATAAAGGCCTGCTGCCTCCATCTCGATGGCCATAACGCCCATCTTCTTCCAGCGGTCTGCGCTGTCGCTGCCGTCGGAATAGAAGTTATCGGAGGAGAGAAGATTGCCAACCTTGGGGGAAATGCCCTTTTCTTCCATAACGTCGATGGCGGCGCGCATAAGCTCATAGTCGGCAATGGGAGCGAAAGTGCCCCAAAGACCAAACTGGTGGGCGAAGTTGGAGTCGGTGCAGGCGCCCTGACCGATAACGATGTCCATAAGCTGCAGCTCATCTTTCAGCGCACCGGCGGAGCCAACGCGGATGATGTTTTCAACGCCGTATTCGGTGTAAAGCTCCCAGGAGTAAATGCCGATGGAGGGTATGCCCATGCCGGAAGCCATAACGGTTACGGGAACGCCCTTCCAGGTGCCGGTGTAGCCCTGAACGCCGCGGGTGTTATTGACCAAAACGGGGTTTTCAAGGAAGTTTTCGGCAATGAACTTGCTGCGGAGGGGATCGCCGGGCATAAGAACGGTTTTTGCGATTTCGCCTTCCTTGGCGGTAATGTGAGGAGTGGGGATAGCCATATTTTTATACCTCCGGTAAAAATTATTCTAATTAATATAATGTGTAGCCGCTATATGAAAAATTATATATTCAATTTTTCTAAAAGTCAATTTGCATAAGGCGGGCAAGTGTGATAATATGTAGAAAAGATAAAATTATACGGGAGGCAGGATATGGACGTTCTTACCATAGGCATAGCCGGCGGCACCGGCAGCGGCAAGACCACCATCACCAAGCGCATCATCCGCGAGTTCGGCGGGGATGTTTCTGTCATGTATCACGATAACTATTATAAAGCCCATGACGATATGCCCTATTCCGAGCGCTGCAAGCTCAATTATGACCACCCCGACGCCTTCGATACGCCCCTTATGCTCTCTCAGCTGAGAGAGCTGAAAAGGGGAGAAACGGTCAAATGCCCCGTTTATGACTATACCGACCATAACCGCTCCAACAAAACCGTGGATATTCACCCTGCCAAAGTCATCATTGTGGAGGGCATACTCATATTCGCGGAAAAAGAGCTGCGCGATGAGATGGATATAAAGCTCTTTGTGGACACCGATGCTGATGTGCGCATTCTCCGCCGCATAGTCCGCGATGTCCGCGATAGAGGCAGAAGCCTTGATAGCGTTGTGAACCAGTATCTCACCACCGTTAAGCCCATGCATGAGCAGTTTGTTGAGCCCAGCAAGCGCTGCGCCGATGTTATTATTCCCGAGGGCGGCAATAATGCCGTTGCTCTCAGCATGGTTATGGAGCGCATCAGAGCATATCTTAGAAAGAAAGGCGAGAGAAAAGATGGCTAAGCTTTATTTCAAATACGGAGCAATGGGCTCCAGCAAGAGCGCGCAGGCTCTTATCACCCAGTTTAACTATGAGGAGCTCGGCATGAGCGTTTGGCTCATCAAGCCCAGCACCGATACCCGCGACGGCGCGGATATAATCAAAAGCCGCATCGGCCTCATGCGCCACGCCCAGATAATCACCCCCGACCAGAACGTGGTAGAGGA
>JAFYUG010000034.1 GCA_017558545.1 Oscillospiraceae bacterium
ACTGGTGTGGCAATCCGTTCTCTAAAATGTTAGATTTTTGCTACAATGGATAAGGGGATGGGGATTGCCACGTCGCTGCGCTCCCCGCAATGACTGTATCATTTAAGTTTTTTGTTTATTCTCTTCCCCATACCATGCTGCCTTGTTCAAGGAGGGGCAAACCCTTTTCAATAGCGATCATTTCTCTTCGGCAGGCGTCGATAGCTCTTTCTATAAACTCATCGGCCATTTCGGGCGTGAAATGGTGATATTCGCCCTCCTGGATAATCTCAAAATCTTTTTGCAGCTCGCTAAGGAAAACATTCAAATCAAACTCAAAAAGGAGGTTTATATCCTCCCTCTCAAAATCCGCGGGAGCAATAATGCCGTTTTCTATGCCGCGGCTATCTATAAGATAGCGGTTTATCTTTCTGTAATCGGAATGCAGCTGCAGCACATTCTCCCAAATCCGCGCATCCCAATGGGGAAGGGCATACATATACTGCCTATAGACCATGTCCTGAATGAGGTGGAGATAATAGCCGAGATAAAGGCTGTCTCTCTTCATTCTCTCCCCAAACTGACTTCGAAATAGATCCAAATCATAGGTGAGCGTGTCATCGGTAAGATAAACCTGATAATGGGGAGCGGCTCTCAGATGGCTGTCATTTTTCGCATCGGGGAGTATAGAGCCAAGACGAAAACGTCCTTCGTCGGATATGGCAAATTCTCGCAGTATTGCATCCGCAATAGATAAGTGTATAAGTCTTGACGCCATAATAAGCCTCCCTTCAAATATTGCGTATATACACATTGTAACATAGGTATATTACACAATAAAAGAGAGAATTTTAAGGAAAAATAACCAAAAAAAGTTCTTGATTTTGTACATGAAAAGTGTTATACTTGACACGTTGGATAGGAAATTGACTGAGTGGGCGCCCCCCACTCTTTTTTGCAATCTAAAATAAAATGTAAGAAACTGGAAAATAGGTGTAATTATGAATAAAATTGCTCAGCGCGTGTATGATTTGGCTCTGCCCGTTGCCGAAAAAATGGGTCTCGATATTTGGGATGTTGAGTATGTAAAGGAAGCCGGCGAATGGTTCCTGAGAGTTTATATTGATAAGCTTGAAGGCGGCATCTTCATTTCCGACTGCGAAAGCTTCAGCCGCGAGATGGACCCCATTCTGGACGAAGCCGACCCCATCGATGGCAGCTATGTTTTTGAAGTAAGCTCCGCAGGTGCCGAGCGTCAGCTCAAGCGCCCCTCCGATTTCGAGCGCTTCATGGGCAGCAGTGTTGAAGTTAAGCTCTATAAGGCCGTTGAGGGCCGCAAGAGCTATCAGGGCAAGCTTGCCGCTTACGAGGATGGTAAGGTTACCCTGGATATAAGCGGACTTGAGATGAGCTTTGAGAAGGAGCTCGTTGCCTCTGTTCGCCTTCGTGTAGAGATATAACCCGATAATTATTTTGAGGAGATTAGATAAATGAACGCAGAATTTTTCGTTGCTATTGAAGAGCTGGAAAAGGAAAAAGGCATTCCCAGACAGTACATGTATGACAAAATCCATCAGGCAATGATGGCAGCTTTCCGCAAGGATAACCCCAATGCCGCTGACAATGTTGTCATCGACATGAACGAAGAGAAGAGAAAGATCGAGATGTATGTTGAGATGGAAGTTGTTGACGTGGTTGAAGACCCCGCAAAGCAGCTGAACCTCGACGCAGCAAAGTCTGTTTCCAAGCGCGCCAAGGTCGGCGGCACCGTTAAGGTTCCCGTTGAGACCAAGAAGTTTGGACGTATCGCAGCTCAGGCTGCAAAGCAGGTTATCATTCAGGGCATCCGCGAGGCCGAGCGCGGCATTGTTTATGAGCAGTTCACCAGCAAGGAGCATGAAATCCTCACCGGTACTGTTTCCCGCATCGACCCCAGAAACGGCTCCCTTTCCATCAAAATCAGCTCCAACAGCGAGTATACCGAAGCAGTTATGCCCGCCAACGAGCAGATTAAGGGCGAAGAGCTGAAGGAAGGCGACCGTATCAAGGTTTACGTTGTGGAAGTCCGCAACTCCACCCGCGGTCCTCAGGTGCTTATTTCCCGCACCCATCCCGGCCTTGTAAAGCGCCTGTTCGAACTGGAAGTTCCCGAAATTTTTGACGGCACCGTTGAAATCAAGTCCATCGCCCGCGAAGCCGGCAGCCGCACCAAGATGGCCGTTTGGTCCAACATGGAAGAGGTTGACCCCATCGGCTCCTGCGTTGGCCCCAAGGGCGGCCGCGTAGCCACCATCGTTGATGAGCTTGGCGGCGAGAAGATCGACATCGTTAAGTATAGCGAGTACATCGAAGAGTACGTTGCTGCCGCTCTCGCTCCCGCTGAGGTTGTTTCCGTAACTCAGCTTGAGGAAGGCAAGAGCTGCCGCGTTATCGTTCCCGATAGCCAGCTCTCTCTGGCCATCGGCAAGGAAGGCCAGAACGCCCGCCTTGCAGCTAAGCTCACCGGCTATAAAATCGACATCAAGCCCGAGAGCGAGGCATAAGTAATCTTTCGCAAAAGGGAGGCAGTCAAAGTGCAAAAGAAAATACCGATGCGGCAGTGCCTTGGCTGCCGTGAAATGAAACCCAAAAGGGAACTTATCCGCGTAGTAAGATCCCCCGAGGGCGCCATCAGTTTGGATTTCAAGGGTAAGGCCAGCGGCCGAGGCGCTTATGTGTGCCCCGATATGGCCTGCCTCAAGAGAGCCATGAAGAGCAAGGCCATAGAAAGAGCCTTTGAAACCTCTATCCCCGAGGAAATCTACGCTCAGCTTACTGAGCAGATGGAGGCGGGCAATGAGTAAGGCACTTAACTATCTTGGCATAGCCAGAAAAAGCGGCGGCATCGAGACCGGCGAGGATAACTCCTCCGGCCTTGTAAAAGCCGGCAAAGCCAGAATCTTGCTGGTGGCAAAAGACACCTCCGACGGTGCAAAGCGCCGCGCAGAGGGATATGTTTACGAAACAGGAACAATTTTGGTGGAAGTTCCTTTCACCAAGGATGAAATCGCGGGAATAACCGGAAAAAGCGGCTGCTCCATGGCCGCCATAACGGATATAGGTCTCGCAGCAGCCTTTTTGAAGGCACTTGCCGAGGAACTCGGCGGGGATTACACCGAAAAGTATGAGAAAATAAAAGCCATACAGCAGCGCATCGATAAGCGCAAAGCGGAAAAGTCCAAGTCAGCAGTCGGCAAAAAAATGGGTATTAGGAGGAAGAAAAGCGTATGAGTAGTTTTGAGAAATACAGAATTCATGAGGTGGCCAAGGATTTCAACATGACCAGCAAGGTCATCTCCGAGATTTTGACGGAGTACGCCTCCGCACCCAAAAACCATATGCAGGTTCTCGAAGCAAACGAGCTGGATCTTATTTTTGAATATCTGACCCAGCATAATCAGATGGAGTCCATTGCGGAGGTGTTTGCCGTTCCCGCACCCAAGGCTCCCGAAAAGAAGCCCGCCGCTCACCAGCAGCAGGGCAACAAAGCTCC
>JAFYUG010000334.1 GCA_017558545.1 Oscillospiraceae bacterium
GTGCCGACAAAACTTGTTACTCTCTTTCTCCCGCAGCGATGCGCGGGGGTGGGTGCGGCGTAGGGTGCGGTGGATGTTTTTGCTTCATTCGTTTTCCGTAGGGCACGACGACCCCGGCGCGCCGCATGGGGCTCCCCTCGGATAGGGGAGCCTTAATATTATTTACTCCCCATCGCGGGGCATTTTTTTATACACCATGAAATACATGGCCGCGAAGCAGCTGACGCCGCCTATAAAATCGCTTATAGGCTCTGCCCAAAATACGCCGTCGGCACCCATGGCTGGGATGAGGGGCAGCAGATACACCAAGGGCACAACGATAAACACCTTGCGAAGCAGAGAGAAGAACACCGCCTGCTTGCTCATGCCAAGGCCAACGAAGGTGCTCTGTCCCGTGAGCTGGAAGCTCATCATAATAAAGGCGCAGAAATAAATTCTCATGCCCCTTGCTCCTGCGGCCACAAGGGCGCTCTCGGAGTTGAATATCTTGGTGAGGGTCTCGGGCAGCAGCATCAGCAGCGCCCAAGCCACAATGGTGTAGCTAACAGAGGAGAGGAACACAAAGCGTATGCCCTGCTTCACCCGGGAATAGAGCCTTGCTCCGTAGTTATAGCCCAGCACCGGCTGGCTGCCTGCGGTGAGACCGTGGACGGTCATAAAGGTCATCTCGCGGATGGAGGTGATGATGGTCATAGCGCCCACATAGGTGTCGCCGCCATAAAGACGCAGCTGGGTGTTGCAGGCGGTTTGAACAATGGCGTTGGTGATGCTCATGATGAAGCCCGTGATGCCAAGGGAGATGATCCGCACCACGATTTTGCCCTGCAAAACCATGTTTTTCAGCTTCAAATCCAGTATGGCCTTTTTGCCCAGCAGAAAACTCATGGCCCATGCGGCGGAAACTGCCTGAGAGATAAGCGTTGCCAAAGCCGCGCCGGAAATGCCCCAATCCAGCACAAAAATGAAAATGGGGTCAAGGACTATGTTCACAACAGCGCCTATAACCACCGTCAGCATACCAATGGTGGGGAAGCCCTGAATGTTGATGAAGCAGTTCATGCCAAGGCTTGTCATGGCAAAGATAGTGCCCCAAATATAAATGCGGGCATACTCGGCGGCGTAGGGATATGTATCGTCGCTGGCGCCGAAGGCATAGAGAATGGGCTTTGCAAAAAGCTGCAGCACCACGGTTATGATAATGGAAAAGATAATAACAAGGCTCAGACAGTTGGCCATAACCTTTTCCGCCTCTTCCTTATCCCCGCGGCCTCGTGCAATGGAGCAAAGAGGGCCGCCGCCTGTGCTGCAAAGGGAGGCAAAGGCCATAACTATGCTGACTATGGGCATGGTGAGGCCAAGTCCCGTCAAAGCCAGCGAGCCAACGTCGGGAATATGGCCAATATACATGCGGTCAACAACGCTGTAAAGGACATTCACAAGCTGCGCCAGCATAAGGGGGATGGCCATGCGGATTATAACCTTCCAAACAGCCCCCTGGCTGAAGTCGGTTTTGTTTTTCATCACTTTTCCCCCTTCAGCTTGATAATGCGGTCACGAAGCTGGGCGGCAATCTCGAATTCCAAAAGCTTTGCAGCTTCCTTCATCTTCTTTTCCAGCCGCTCTATCTCGGCATTGCGCTCCTTCTCCGTCATCTTCATGCCCTTTGCGTCCTTGGCAGAGGGAGGAGCGGAGATGTCCATAAGGTCGCGAACGCTCTTGATAACGGTTTTGGGAGTGATGCCGTGGATGCGGTTATATTCCTGCTGCTTTTTCCGTCTGCGCTCCGTTTCCCCTATGGCGGCGGCCATGCTGCGGGTGACGGTGTCGCCATACATGATAACCGTGCCCTCCGCGTTTCTTGCGGCGCGGCCTATGGTCTGAATAAGGCTGGTCTCGCTGCGGAGGAAGCCCTCTTTGTCCGCGTCCAGAATGGCAACAAGGCTGACTTCGGGCAGGTCCAGGCCTTCGCGGAGGAGGTTTATGCCTATGAGCACATCAAATTCACCCAGTCTCAGGTCGCGGATAATCTCCATGCGCTGCATGGCATCAATATCGTGGTGCATATAGCGGCAGCGTATGCCTGCGGCGGTGAGCCCTTTGATATCATGTGGAATGAAGAAAGTGTAGTTCCAAGCATTACCTTCGTGGAAGCCTGGGCTTGGTTCGAAGTTTTCACCTTGCTTCGGATCGAAC
>JAFYUG010000335.1 GCA_017558545.1 Oscillospiraceae bacterium
CGGTCTATAACCGACAAGGTGTCGGGGCCGGAAAGGCGGATTATGCCTATGGCGGAAAGCTGGGAGCCTGTGGAAATGGCGGCAATGGTATCGCTCATGGTAATTTACCTCCGAAAATGGCCTTCGGCTTGTTCCGAAGGCCATATCATATCATTCAATAGTAAAAGAAACTCGTGCTTTAGCGTCAAACATTCTGTTCATAATGGTGGCCACTTCGGCGCGGGTGATGGTGCTGGCAGGGCCAAAATCATGGGCATTATAAACATCGTTTTTGGTGTAGCCCGTCAGTATGCCTGCTCGGTAGAAGGTGTAAACTGCATCCACCCAAGAGACGCTTTCCTTAATGTCGCTAATAGCGCCATCGGGAATATCATTAATGGCTTTATATTCGCTTTCGGGAAGAGCCTTGTAGAAAATCTCCACAAAGAGCTTTCTTGTGGCGGGGGCTTTATAGTTGCCGTAGGTAGCGGTGATAATGCCCTTATCAAGGCAATAGTCCACATAGCTTTGATACCAGGGCTGGGTGGGGCTATTTTCTATGGTCACAACTCCATCGTGATAGAGCTGATGCATACAGGCCGCAAGCTTTAAAGTCTGAGCAAGGGTCAGCTGGCCGCGAGGCTCAAAGGTGGTGGCGGTCATGCCGTTGACAAGGCCGCGGTTATAGGCGCGGACTATATCATCATGCCACCAAACTCCGGCCACAACATCGGTGAAGGGGGAGATAAGGGGCTTGGGGACAGGCTGGATAATAGATGCGGCGGAGGGCAAAAGAAAGCGGGCATCCTCGCTGACGGAAATGGTGACGGCGGCATCCTCGCAAACTATGTAGCGGTGGGATGTGAGCACTTCGCCGTCTGCAACCTCTTCGCCCACGGTGGCATCCACCACATCTCCCTGATTGAGCGCCATGGAAGCGCTGCCGGAGAGGAGAATAAAGCTCTGTCCCTCAGTCAAAAATATATTTGCCCCTTCTCCGGCCTCTTTTTCCGCCATGGGAGGAGTGGCCTCCCTGCGGCTCAAGGCTTCCTGAACGGTTTTGGAGACAACGACTTTAAGGGCACTGTACATCTCCGGGATGAACGTGCCCTCTAGGTAGCTAAGCGATATTAGGGGATCTTTTGCCGTGCCTGCTCCGTAAACTCCCATGGAGGGGAGCATGGCAAAAACAAGCAAAAGCGCGATGATAGTTTTTTTCAAGGGAAACTCCTTTGGGGCATCCTGCCCCGAGATATTACTCTCCTTTGGTGGAGAGGAAATAGCTGAGAGCCAGCAGAGAGTCGGAGAAATGCATATTCTCAACAACAACGCCGCTGTCGCCCGCGTCAATTTCAATGTCGGTGAAGTTCCAGATTGCGCGAATGCCGCTATCGATAAGGATGTTGGCAACGTGCTGGGCGCGGTCGCGGTTAACGGAGAGAATGGCAATCTCAACATCGTTTTCGCGGATGAATGCGTCCTGAGTCTCGGCGTCCATAATGGGAATGCCTTTAATCTCCGTACCAACCATTTCCTTGCGGATTTCAAAAGCGCCAAGGAAACGGAAACCGTAGTTATCGAAGTGTATGTTCTCAATAAGGGACTGGCCGATTTTGCCTGCGCCCACCAAAATGACGGAATACTGTCTGTCTATGCCCAAAATGGATGCAATCTGGGAGCGGAGAGCCTTAACATTGTAGCCATAGCCCTGCTGTCCGAATTCGCCGAAGCAGGAGAAATCCTGACGTATCTGAGAGGGAGTGAGACCCATCTGAGGGCCCAACTCACCGGAGGATACGCGTTCAATATTGGCATCGATAAGCTCATCCAGCTTTCGGAGATAGCGGGGAAGGCGACGGATGACATTTTTGGAAATATAAGCCTTTTTCATATATATTCACCCCTGGATTTAATAAGACAAGCTCAAATAAATTGATATAAATATAAACGTGTTCATATCTTTGCTTGCTGTTATTATAACACCAAAATTTACACTCTGCAAGATGGGCAAAGGGCAAGTTGCTATAATATTAACGAATAGTGTAATAAATCCTGCAGGGTGGAGGGAATATTACGATAAAATCTTTCTGAGGCTATGAGTCCAAATTCTGTTGTCAAACTATGGTGGAATATGGTATAATATTATCTTAGGCGGCGTAGTAACCGCATGATAATATTCTCACAATCTCATTATACACATTTTCATATAAAATACAATACTTCACTTCTCAATGGAGGATTTAGTAAATGCTTGAACTTAAGAATATCTGCTTTTCCGTTGATACCCCCGAGGGCAGAAACGACATTATCAAGGATATAAGCCTCACCATTCCCGATGGCCAGCTCATCGTGCTCACCGGTCCCAATGGCGGCGGCAAAACCACCCTTGCCAAGATTATCATGGGTCTTGTGGAACCCACCTCCGGCCGGATTATCTGGAACGGCGAGGATGTAACCGCTCTTGGCATAACCGAGCGCGCCAAGAAGGGTATAAGCTATGGCTTCCAGCAGCCTCCCCGCTTCAAGGGTATCAAGGTTCGCGACCTTCTCAGCATCGCCAGCGGCAAGCGCATTCTGCCTAAAACCGAGGCCTGCAATTACCTCACTCAGGTGGGTCTTTGCGCCAATGACTATCTTGATAGAGATGTGGACACCAGCCTCTCCGGCGGTGAGGTTAAGCGCATTGAAATTGCAACCATTCTCGCTCGCCGCAGCGGTCTTATGATCCTCGATGAGCCCGAGGCAGGCATTGACCTTTGGAGCTTCAGTAAGCTCACCGAAACCTTCAGCCAGATTCACGAAAAGCGCGACTGCACCATGGTGATTATCTCCCATCAGGAGCGCATTATCAGCCTTGCCGATGAGATAGTTGTTATCTCCGGCGGCAGAATTGGCAAGCGCGGCGCAACGGAGGATATCTTCCCCACCATCTTGGCAGATACCTATGGCTGCTGCCCTGCACTTAACTGAAGGGAGGAAGAAAACTATGCTTAATAGTGTTGACAAGGCTCTTCTTGAGAAAATTGCCGATATGCCCGATGGCGCTGCCGACGGTGCATACAATATCCGCAAGGACTGCGGCTGCGCCAGCCGCGCCGTAACGGAGAGCATTAATATAGAAACCAAAACCGATAAACCCGGCATCAATGTCACCATCGCCCCCGGCACCAAGGGGGAGAAGTGCTATATCCCCGTTATCATCACCGAAAGCGGCGTTGCCGAAACTGTTTATAACGACTTTTTCATTGGCCCCGATTGCGATGTAACCATCATTGCAGGCTGCGGCATCCATAACTGCGGCGAGGAAGAAAGCCGCCATGACGGTATCCATACCTTCTATGTGGGCAAAGGCTCCCGCATCACCTATGTGGAAAAGCACTATGGTGAAGGCGATGGCAACGGCCAGAAGGTTATGAATCCTCAGACCCTTGTTTACCTTGAAGAAGGCGCATTTTTGAAGATGGACACCACCCAGATCAAGGGCGTGGACTCCACCAAGCGCGATACCACCATTGTCTGCGGCAAGGATGCAGAAACTGTTATCACTGAGAGATTGCAGACCCATGGCCGGCAGTATGCCGAGAGCAACATGGAAATCATTCTCGACGGCGAAGACAGTCGCGGCAGAGTTATCTCCCGTAGCGTTGCTCAGGATGACTCCGTTCAGATTTTCTATCCCAAGATGACCGGCAACAGCAAGTGCTTCGGCCATGTTCAGTGCGACTCCATCATTATGGATAAGGCCAAGATAAGCTCC
>JAFYUG010000035.1 GCA_017558545.1 Oscillospiraceae bacterium
CGTTCCGCTTTTAAAGCCCCCCTTTTCAAGGGGGGAAGCCTCGCAAAGCGAGGCAGGGGGGATTGGCTTATATTTAAGTTATGCGTAATCCTTAGCTTTATCCCCCAGTCACCTTCGGTGACAGCCCCCTTGGAAAGGGGGCCTTTAAATGAGTGGGTTTTAATCTTTCGCAACACCGACGCCCTACAATAGGTGCAGAGTAAAAACATGGTCATTGCGAGGAGCCGTAGGCGACGTGGCAATCCGTAACCCCTACAAGCGGCGCGCCGAGGTCGTCGCGCCCTACCAAGCACCCCAACATCTTCCCTCCTCGCGGCATAGCCGCTGCGGTCGGTTGCTAAAAACATGCCACCGGCATGTTTTCTTAACGCGTCGGCCCCTTTACACAAGGGAGCCTTTAAATTGCCCCCGAATTCTCAATGGGAGAATTCGGGGGCAATATTTACCGGCATAAACCTATTTTACTTGCCGTTATAGAAATCTCTGAGTCTTTCCAGATGGGCGTATCTATCCTCGGCGGCCATGTAGTTCTTCTCGAAAAGACCGGTGGCGCGACCCGGGAAGAAGCGCTGGAGGGAGGAATAGCGAGCTTCATTCAGCAAAAAGCCCACATATTCTTCGGAAGAGCCGGGAGCGCCTCCGTCCAGAGAGAAGGGCTTTTCGGCGGTGGGGTCATAGCGGAAGAGATTCCAATAGCCGCAGTCCACGGCTCTTTTCATCTCCTTTTGGCACTGGCTCATGCCGCCGCGGATGGAGTGCATCTCGCAGGGGGAATAGGCAATGATGAGGGAGGGGCCCACATAGCTTTCAGCCTCACGGATGGCCTTGAGGGTTTGGGCGGGATTTGCACCCATGGCTATCTGAGCAACATAGACATTGCCGTAGGTCATGGCAATTTCGCCGAGGCTCTTTTTGCGGAGGTTTTTGCCGGCTGCGGCAAACTGGGCAACCTGACCTATGTTGGAGGCCTTGGAGCTTTGGCCGCCGGTATTGGAATAAACCTCCGTATCGAATACAAGGATATTAACGTCCTCGCCGCTGGCAAGAACATGGTCAAGGCCGCCGAAGCCTATATCATAGGCCCAGCCGTCGCCGCCGAATATCCAAACGCTCTTCTTGGAGAGATAATCCTTGTTTTTCAGCAGCTTGGGAGCAATGGGGAAGCCCATTTTCTCCATCTTTTCCAGCTCCACAATGAGCTTATCGGTGGCTTCGCCGTTTCTCTCGCCATCCTTGAAGGTTTCAAGGTAATAGGCGGCGGCATTTTTGAAGGATTCAACATTGCGGCACTGCTCGCTGCGGAGCATTTCCTGCAAGTCGGCGCGGAGCTTATCGCGGACTATGCGCTGGCCAAGGAACATACCGAGGCCGTATTCTGCGTTATCCTCGAAAAGGGAGTTTGCCCATGCAACGCCCTTGCCGTTGGGGGCAACGGTGTAGGGAGAAGCCGCGGCGCTGCCGCCCCAAATGGAGGAGCAGCCGGTGGCATTGGCCACAAACATTCTCTCGCCGTAAAGCTGGGTTACAAGACGGGCGTAGGCAGTTTCGGCGCAGCCTGCGCAGGCGCCGGAGAACTCAAGGAGAGGTCTGCGGAACTGGCTGCCGCGAACGGAATAATCGCAGACATCGGCCTTGGGGGCAATGTTCTTGACCATGTAGTTCCAAACGCTCATTTGGTCAAGGCGGCTTTCCATGCTGACCATCTTCAGAGCGCCCACATGGCAGGCCTCCACGCAAACGCCGCAGCCCATGCAGTCAAGGGTGCTGACGGCTATGGCGTAGCTATACTTATCCTTGCCCTTGCCCTTCATGGGAGTTTTCAGGGTGTTTTCGGGGCAGGCCGCTGCCTCCTCTTCGGTGAGGGCATAGGGACGGATGGCGGCATGGGAGCAGACGAAGGAGCAGAGATTGCATTGCAGGCATTTATCTTTCTCCCACTTTGGAACGCTGACAGCTATGCCGCTCTTCATAAAGGCGGATGCGCCCTGCTCAAAGCTGCCGTCGGCATGGTCCATAAATGC
>JAFYUG010000336.1 GCA_017558545.1 Oscillospiraceae bacterium
CCACCGCATGAAATGATGAGCGGCTGGCTCTATCCACCACATGGGCTATATCCGCTCTTGTCACTTCATTTTCGTCAAAAACTTTCTCCTTATCATCTATTACAAAGCTTGGCCTTTTGCCTATACGGAGCCTTATTTCCTCCGCGGAAGCAATATTCTCCTTTTCCAAAAGCTCCGCAATGTGAAGGGGCAAAAGCTCCCTTAGCCTTTCTTTTATCCAAAGCATACTTTTCTCCTTATAAAACAGAACCTACTTTATGAATAATCTAATTATGAATAATCTAAAAATTCTTACCCTATTTCCTTGACATGGAAATTCAAGCTAGTAGAATAGATATGTTATCTTTTTATTCACAGGAGCGCTATTCAATGATTAAGAAACTTCTTAAACACATTCGCGGCTTTAGAAAGGCCGCTATCCTGGCTCCCGTGTTGGTAATTATTGAGGTGCTGGGCGAGCTTATGCTGCCTTCCCTCATGGCGGATATTATCAACATAGGTATTGAAGGCACAGGCGGCATGAACTATATAATCCGAATTGGCGGCATTATGTTTGTTATCTGCCTCATTGCCATGGCCTGCGGCGTCCTCAGCGCCCGCTATGCCAGCAAGGCAAGTCAGGGCTTCGGTGCAAATTTGCGCAAGGCCATGTTTGACAAGGTGCAGGATTTTTCCTTTGCGGACATTGACCGCTTCTCCTCCGCATCCCTTATTACAAGAATGACCAACGACGTTAACAACATTCAGATGCTGGTTAACATGGGTCTGAGAATGGTTGTGCGCGCACCGGTTATGCTTATTGCAGCCCTTATCATCTGCTTCCGTCTCAGCGCAAAGCTTACTCTCATTCTTGTAGTTATTGTTCCCTGCATGGGTCTTGCTGTTGGTCTGCTTATGCGCGCTTGCCACAAGCTTTTCGGCATCTGCCAGAAGAAGATTGACGGACTTAACGATTCCATTCAGGAAAACCTTATCGCCATTCGCGTTGTTAAGGCTTTCGTCCGCGAGGCTTATGAAAAGACCAAGTTCCAGAAGTCCAATGACGAGCTCACCAAGAGCTTCATCGCCGCAGTTACCAAGGTTGTTTTCATGAACCCCATCATGATGATTTCCTTCGACATTGCCATCGTTCTCTCCCTTTGGCTGGGCGGCAGAATGGTAATTGGCGACGGTCTTGCTTACGGCGATCTTTATGCCTTCATCACCTACATATTCAACATTCTCATCAGCGTTATGCTGGTTGCCTTTGCTCTTTTGCAGCTCACCAGAGCAAGAGCCTGCGCCGAGAGAATTAACGAGGTTTTGGACACCGTTCCCGACATTCGCGACGGCGAGGATGCCGCATCCCGCACCCTTCCCGAAGCTGTTGGCAGCGTTGAATTTAAGAATGTCAGCTTCAAATACATTGCCACAGGCACAGGCGACGATGTTTTGAAGGAAATTAACCTCAAAATTAATCCCGGCGAATTTGTTGCCATTGTTGGCGGCACCGGTACCGGCAAAAGCTCCCTTGTTAACCTCATCCCCCGCTTTTACGATGTTACCGGCGGTCAGGTATTGGTGGACGGCATGGACGTTCGCGATTATCCCCTCAACGACCTCCGCAACCGTATAGGCATGGTTTTGCAGAACAACGTTCTCTTCTCCGGCACTATCAAGGAAAACCTTCTTTGGGGTGACCCCAATGCCAGCGATGAGGATATGATAAAGGCCGCCAAGGATGCTCAGGCCTATGACTTCGTTATGAGCTTCCCCGATGGCTTCGACACCTATATTGAGCAGGGCGGCGTCAACGTTTCCGGCGGTCAGAAGCAGCGCCTTTGCATTGCAAGAGCCATGCTGAGAAAGCCCGCCATTCTCATTCTGGATGACTCCACCTCCGCCGTTGACAGCGCCACCGAGGCAGCTATCAGAGAGTCCTTCAGCAAAAACCTCAAGGACACCACCGTTATTATCATTGCTCAGCGCATTTCCTCCGTCAGATACGCCGACAAGATTGTTGTTTTGGACGATGACCACATTGTTGGCCTCGGCACCCACGATGAGCTTATGGCTGATAACGCCGTTTATCAGGAAATCTATTATTCTCAGCAGGAAGGAGTTGGTGAATAATGGCCGAAGCTAAAATAAACAAAAAGCACGCAGCAGAAGAAAAGAAGCTTCTTGAAAAGGGCAAGTTCCAGAAGCCCAAAAACGTCAAAAAAACCCTTCTTCGCCTTCTTGCTTACATGACCAAGAAGAAATGGCCCATTGTTGTTGTTTTCTCCTGCCTCATTATGAGCACCCTCACCTCTCTTGCAGGCACTTATATCATGCGCCCCGTTATAAACAATCTGGCAGGCAGCGGCAGCATTGAGGAAAAGCTTCGCTCCCTCGCCATCAGCATTGTTGTGCTCCTTGGCGTATTCCTTTTGGGTGTTCTTTGCACCTATATCCAGTCCGTTACCATGGCCGTATTGGCTCACCGCGCTGCTAATAAGCTCCGCCGCGACCTTTTTGACGCCCTTGAGGCCATGCCCATATCCTATTTCGACGGCCACCCCCATGGCGAGCTTATGAGCCGCTTCACCAATGACGCCGACAACGTCACCTTTGCCATGGAGCAGACCTTCATAAACCTTGTTTCCAGCGTGCTCAGCTTTGTGGGTCTTGTGGTTATGATGGTTTACACCAGCCCCATTTTGTTCCTTGTGACCATCGTTATTCTCCTCCTCTCCCTCATGGTATTCAAGGTCATGGGCGGCAGAAGCAGAAACTATTACCGCAAGCAGCAGGCCGCTCTCGGCAAGGTTAACGGCGAAATTCAGGAGATAATCGAGGGTCTGAAGGTTGTTAAGGCCTTCACCCACGAGGAAATTGCCAAGGAAGAATTCGACCGCCTCAACAAGGAATACAGAGATGCGGCCACCGACGCAAACTTCTTCTCCGGCGCAATTATGCCCCTCAGTGCAAATATCATGAACATAGGCTACGCCGTTACTGCCATTATAGGCGGCTTCCTGGCTCTTGTTATGGGCTTCGATATTGGCGGCTATGCCACTTATCTCACCTTCTCCCGCCAGATTGGCGGCCCCGTTAACCAGCTGAGTATGCATCTCACCTCCATTCTCTCCGCTCTTGCAGGCGCTGAGCGAATTTTCGAGGTTATGGACTCCACTCCCGAGATTGACGAGGGCGATGTTGAGCTTATTCCCGTTTACACCGATGAAAACGGCGAGATGCAGGAAGAGAAGGTCAACCATCCCAAGGCCTGGGCATGGAAAGTTCCCGAGGGCGATGGCTTCAGCCTTGTTCCCCTGAAGGGCGACGTGGTGCTCAAGGATGTTGATTTCAGCTATGTTGAGGGCAAGAAGGTTCTCAAGAAGGTCAATGTCTACGCCCGTCCCGGTCAGAAGATAGCCTTCGTTGGCTCAACCGGCGCAGGTAAGACCACCATCACAAACCTCATAAACCGCTTCTATGAGATTGACTCCGGCACCATCACCTATGACGGAATAGATATACGCCGCATCAAAAAGGACTCTCTCCGTCAGAGCCTTGGCGCGGTTTTGCAGGATACCCACCTCTTCACCGGCACTGTTATGGAGAATATCCGCTACGGCAACCTTGGCGCAACTGATGAAGAATGCATTGCGGCAGCCAAGAGCGCCAATGCTCACTCCTTCATCCGCCGCC
>JAFYUG010000337.1 GCA_017558545.1 Oscillospiraceae bacterium
ATCCATGGCAGGCGACAGCCTTGCCATGGATTTTTTCTTTGTCTTGCAGAAAAATATATTACTTTGGAGTGCTTTGCAGTTTTGAATAGAAGGTTTTTTCTCGCAGCTTTTTCCGGCTCTTGCAGAAATACTTTATGTATTTCAAAAGAGACGGGGACAGCTGTGGGGAAAAAGATTCATTCAAAACCGTATAAATCCCTATGTGAGTCCGCCTTTTGCAGCTCTTTTTTATTTACAGAATTTTCAGCGCTCCGGTGGGGCAGGCTTCGGCGCATTTTTTGCAGCCTGCGCAAATGGCTATTTTATCCCTATCCCTGAACTCGGGCTTAATGACGGTTTCAAAGCCTCGGCCTACAAGACCCAGAATTCCCGCGCCCACAAGCTCCTCGCATATACGAACGCACTGGCCGCAAAGAATGCATTTGCCGTTGTTGCGCTCGATGACTTCGAGGCGGCTTTCGCTGTCGCTCATGCGTTTCTCGCCTTCGAAGCGCTGGGGAGCGATTTCATAGCGGTTTGCATGGCGTATAAGGGCGCATTCATAGAAGTCGTGGCAGCCGCACTCAAGGCAGCGCTTTGCCTCGGCAATTGCCTCTTCTTCGCTGAAGCCCAGATTCATTTCCTCGAAGTTCTTTATGCGCTCGTGGGGGGAGATGCTCTTCATCCTGGCTCTTGGCATCTTTTCTCTGTCGGAGAGCATGGCGGGGAGAATTTCCCTTTCGGAATAATAGGGCTTTTTGTAGCTTATATTCTCGCCTCGGAGATATGCGTCCACAATGTCCGCAGCCTTGTTGGCCTCGCCTATGGCGGCTATTGCTATGTCTGCGCCCTTGTTGGTGGCATCGCCTACGGCAAACACGCTGGGGAGGGAGGTGAGGAAGGAGTTTTCGTCGGCGGCAATAATGCCCTTGCGGTTAAGCTCCAAAGCCTCAAAACCAATGGTGGAAACCTTCTGGCCAACGGCGGCGATAACGGTGTCCACTTCCAGCATTTCCGTCTCTCCCTCAAGGGGCAGACAGCTCTGGCGTCCGGAGGCATCGGCCTCGCCAAGGGTCATAACTTGCAGCTTCATGGCCTTTACCTTGCCGTCCTCGCCCATAATTTCCAGGGGGGAGCGAAGGAAACGGAAGATAACGCCCTCCTCCATGGCCTCTTCTATCTCGATTTTCTCTGCAGGCATTTCGTTTATGGTGCGGCGGTAGATTATGCTGACTTCCTGGGCACCAAGACGAACGGCGCTGCGGCAGGCATCCATGGCGGTGTTGCCGCCGCCTACAACGGCAACCTTCCTGCCAATATTGGGGCGATTTCCAAGGGCAATTTCACGAAGCAGGTCTATGCCGCTCCATACGCCCTCAAGATTTTCTCCCTGACAGCCTATGGGGCTGCTCTTCCATGCACCAATGGCTATGATGAGGGCATCATAGTCTTTGCGAAGGGTGTCGAGGCTTATATCATGGCCAATGCGGACATTGGTTTTAATCTCCACACCCAGATTTTCAATGGCGGCAATCTCCCTATCAAGAACTGCCTTGGGCAGGCGATACTCGGGAATGCCGTAGCGGAGCATACCTCCGGCCTTGGGCATAGCCTCGAAAACAGTGACGGCGTGGCCTTTAAGACGGAGGAAATATACGGCGGTGAGTCCGCCGGGGCCGCCGCCGATTATGGCAACACTTTTGCCGCTAGCTCTTGCTGCAGCGGGGGTAAAGGGAGCATCGGAGGCTAGGTCCTTATCCGCTGCAAAGGATTTTAAAAAGGCAATGGATATGGGCTCTTCCACCATCTTGCGGCGGCAGGCGCTTTCGCAGGGATGGGGGCAAACGCGGCCAATGGAGGCGGGCAGGGGGAGCTTATCCTTGATAACTTCCACAGCCTCGCTGAACTTGCCCTCGGCAATTTTCTTAACATAAAGCTGGCAATCTGTGCCTGCGGGGCAGTTGAGGGTGCAGGGGCCGCGGCAGTCGCCGTCATGGTCGCTCATAAGCAGCTCAAGGGCTATCTTGCGGGCCTGTACTGCGCGGGGGCTTTCGGTGTTTATCACCATGCCGTCGGCGGCAAGGGTGGAGCAGCTTCGAAGGAGCTTGCCCACGCCTTCGGCCTCCACCACGCAGACGCCGCAGGCGCCGTA
>JAFYUG010000036.1 GCA_017558545.1 Oscillospiraceae bacterium
CAAACAAGGGAATAATTGTTTCACATACAAAAAGGAGGAAAAATTTTATGGCCCATCTGCAGGAAGCCGCAGTGGCAAAGGTCCACGCCATCTGCGACCGCTATGAGGGAGAAAACACCCCCCTCATTATGATCCTCAGCGACATTCAGAAGGAATTCGGTTATGTTCCTCTGGAGGTGCAGGAGATAGTATCTCAGCGCACCGGCATTTCCGTTGCCGAAATCTACGGCGTAGTCACCTTCTATTCTTTCTTCTCCCTTGAGCCCAAGGGCAAGTATGTTATCGGCGTCTGCCTCGGCACCGCCTGCTATGTCAAGGGCGCTCAGCAGATCTGTGACCAGTTCTGCGAAATTCTCGGCATCCAGCCCGGTCAGACCAGCGCAGACGGACTTTTCACCGTGGACGCTCTCCGCTGCATCGGCGCCTGCGCCGCAGCCCCTGCGGTCACCATCAACGGCAAGATCTATGCCCGCGTGAATGTTAAGGATATCGCCGGCATCGTTGCCGAGTACAGAAACATGGGAGGTAATGCCTGATGTTCAAATCCTGCGAAGAACTCCGCGCAAAGATAGCCGAATACACTGCCGAGCTTGATACCAAGTTCAACGGCTCTGACGGCAAGCGCTATGTTATGCTCTGCGGCGGCACCGGCTGCATCGCCGGCGGCACCATGCAGATCAAGGAAAAATTTGAAGAATACATAAAGGAATGCCATCTTGAGGACAAAGTCGAGCTCCGGGTCGTGGGCTGCTTCGGCCTCTGCTCTCAGGGCCCCTTCGTCCGCATCTTCCCCGAGGATGTGCTCTACCGTCTGGTCAAGCCCTCCGACATTCAGGAAATCGTTATGAAGGACCTGATGCTGGGTGAGACTGTTGACCGCCTCGTTTATGAGGATCCCCAGACCGGCGAGAAGATAACCAAGATGGAGGAGATAGGCTTCTACCGTAAGCAGAAGCGCATAGCCCTCCACGGCTGCGGCGTCATCGACCCCAACAATATTGAGGAAGCTCTCGGCTGCGGCGGCTATCAGGGCCTTATGAACGCTTTGAGCATGCCCAGAGAGGATGTTATCAAGCTCATCCTTGATTCCGGCCTCCGCGGACGCGGCGGCGGCGGCTTCCCCACCGGCAGAAAGTGGCAGTTTGCCTATGACAGCGTCTCCGACCAGAAGTATGTGGTCTGCAACGGCGACGAGGGCGACCCCGGCGCATTCATGGACCGCTCCATTCTTGAGGATAATCCTCTTGCGGTTATCGAAGGTATGGCCATTGCCGGCTACGCCATCGGTGCCAGCGAAGGTTACTTCTATATCCGTGCCGAATATCCCATCGCTGTAAGCCGCATCAACGCCACCATCAAAAAGTGCGAAGAGCTGGGTCTGCTGGGCGATAACATTCTTGGCACCGGCTTCAGCTTCCATGCTCATGTTCGTCTTGGCGCAGGCGCTTTCGTCTGCGGCGAGGAAACTGCTCTGCTCAACTCTATCATGGGTCAGCGCGGCATGCCCAGACCCCGTCCTCCCTTCCCTGCGGTTAAGGGTCTTTGGAATGAGCCCACCATCGTAAATAACGTTGAAACCATGGCCACCGTGCCTTACATACTCCGCGAAGGCCTCGAGGCATTCACTCAGTACGGAACTGAGCGCAGCAAGGGCACCAAGGTATTCTGCCTTGGCGGCAAGGTCAACAACGTCGGCCTCGTTGAAATCCCCATGGGCGTAACCCTCCGCGAGCTCATCTATGAAATCGGCGGCGGTGTTCAGGGCGGCAAGGAATTCAAGGCCATCCAGACCGGCGGCCCCTCCGGCGGCTGCCTCACCCCCGAGTATCTCGATACTCCCATCGACTTCGACAACATGGTTGCAGCAGGCTCCATGATGGGCTCCGGCGGCGCCATTGTTATGGACGAAGATAACTGCATGGTTGACGTTGCAAAGTTCTATATGGGCTTCATCTGCGACGAAAGCTGCGGCAAGTGCTCTCCCTGCCGTATAGGCACCAAGCGCATGATGGAAATCCTCGAGCGCATCACCAACGGCACCGGCTCCATGAAGGACTTCGAGGAACTGGAAGCCATCTCCGAGGCTTGCCAGACCAACGCTCTCTGCGCCCTTGGCCAGACCGCTGCAAACCCCATCATGTCCACCATTCAGCATTTCAAGGACGAATACATCGCCCATATTAAGGATAAGACCTGCCCCGCCAAGGTTTGCAAGGATCTTATTAACTACACCATCATTGCCGATAAGTGCAAGAAGTGCTCTCTCTGCTCCCGTATGTGCCCCGTTGAGGCCATCAGCGGCACTCCCGGCAAGACTGTATTCACCATTGACCAGACTAAGTGCATCAAGTGCGGCATGTGCGTAGCAAGCTGCAAGTTCGATGCCATCATCAAGGAATAAAGGAGGGAATCGAAATGAGCAAAGTCCACATCAAGATTGAAGGTCATTCCTATTTTGTTGAGGAAGGCCTCACCATTCTGGAAGCTGCCCGTCAGTGCGGCTATGAGATTCCCACCCTCTGCTCTTTCAACCATGGCGAGTGCAGCCGCGGCTCCTGCCGCGTATGCCTTGTTGAGGTTAAGGGCGCAAGAGGTCTTGTGGCTTCCTGCGTATACCCCGTAAACGAAGGTATGGAAGTTCTCATCAACTCTCCCAAAGCTCTTTCCGCTCGCCGCACCAGCGTTGAGCTGCTGCTGAGCAACCATTCTCAGAACTGCCAGCAGTGCGCCAAAAACGGCAAGTGCGAGCTGCTCTATGTTGCAAAGCAGACCCGCGTCCGCGAAAATATGTTCGTTGGCGATAAGACCGAAACCCATTATGATGACCTCACCCCCGCCATCGTAAGAGACACCAGCAAGTGCGTTCTCTGCGGCCGCTGCATCGAGCGCTGCAAAAATGCCCACGGCAACGGCGTTCTCGGCTTCCAGCAGCGCGGCTTTGAAACCGTTGTTGGCCCCGCCGGTGGTCTCACTCTGGATAAGAGCCCCTGCATCATGTGCGGCCAGTGCGTAAGCGTTTGCCCCACCGGTGCTCTCATGGCTAAGACCGATATCGACGAAGTTGATATGGCCTTCGCTCAGGGCAAGCATGTTATCGTTCAGACCGCTCCCGCTGTCCGCGCAGGTCTCGGCGAAGAGTTCGGTATGCCCATCGGCACTCCCGTAACCGGCAAGATGGTAGCCGCTCTGAAGCGTCTTGGCTTCGCCAAGGTTTATGATACCAACTTTGCAGCTGACCTCACCATCATGGAAGAGGCCACCGAGCTTCTCGGCCGCATCAAGAATGGCGGAAAGCTTCCCATGATCACTTCCTGCTCTCCCGGTTGGATCAACTATGCAGAAACCTATTATGGCGACCTTCTTGGTCACATTTCCTCCTGCAAATCTCCCCACGAGATGCAGGGTGCCATCCTCAAGAGCTACTATGCCAAGGAAAAGGGCATAGATCCCAAGGATATTTTCGTTGTCTCCATCATGCCCTGCACTGCCAAGAAGGACGAAAAGGAGCGCAAGCAGCTCCAGCATGACGGCATCAAGGATGTTGACGCTGTTCTCACCGTTCGCGAGCTGGGCGACATGATCAAGAGAGCCGGTATCCGCTTCAATCTGCTGCCCGCTA
>JAFYUG010000338.1 GCA_017558545.1 Oscillospiraceae bacterium
GCCTGCTTTGAAAAGGGCGAAAGCTCCGACGAGGTGAGCATTGGCGAGCTGGCCGCGCTGGTGGAAACCGCAGGCGGTGAGGCCGTTGCATGGCTCATTCAGAACAGGGCAACTCCCGATCCCCGCTCCTTCATAGGCGAAGGCAAGGAAGCCGAGCTTAAAGAGCTTATAGAGATGAACGAATGCTCCCTTGCCGTTTTCGATAACGAGCTTTCCCCCTCCCAGATGCGCGTTCTCAGCGAGGACTTGGGAGTTAAGGTTCTGGACCGCAGCGGTCTTATTCTGGATATTTTTGCCCAGAGAGCCCGCACCAAGGAAGGTCAGCTGCAGGTTGAGCTTGCCCAGTATAAATATCTTCTGCCCAGACTTCTGGGTATGTGGACCCACTTTGAGCGCCAGGAAGGCGCAATAGGTACCCGCGGCCCCGGTGAAACCCAGCTGGAAAGCGACCGCCGTCACATTCGCCGCAAAATTCAAAAGCTTGAAGAGGAGTTGGAGGAAGTTCGCAAAATCCGCTCCGTTCAGCGCCGCCGCAGAGAGAAAAACGAGATGCCCGTTGTGGCGCTGGTGGGCTACACCAACGCAGGCAAGAGCACCCTTCTCAACTGCCTCACCGGCGCGGACATCCCTGCCAACAACCGCCTTTTCGACACTTTGGACACCACCACCCGCCGTCTGAAGGTTGACGAGCTGCAGGAAGTTTTGCTCTCCGACACCGTTGGATTTATCCGCAAGCTGCCCCACCACCTTGTTGAGGCCTTCAAAGCAACTTTGGAAGAGCTCAGCTACGCAGATGTTCTTCTCCATGTTATTGACCTATCTAACCCCGAGTGGCAGAATCAGGCCGCCGTTGTTGATAAGCTTATAGCAGAGCTGGGCGCAGAGGGCACTCCCTGCATCCGCGTATATAATAAGTGCGACGCCTATCTGGGCGTTCTCCCCCGGGAGAATAACGCCGTTTGCATCTCCGCCCGCACCGGCGAAGGCACAGAGGAGCTTCTTTCCAAAATCAGCGAGGTTCTTGGCCGCAGCAAGCATAGAGCCATTTTCCGCATTCCCTATTCTCAGGGCGCGCTGGTGCAGGCTCTTCACGATGAGGCCGCCGTTATCTCCACGGACTACGCCGAGGACGGCACTGTTATAGAGGCCATCGTGAAGCCCGAGCTTTGGGCAAGGGTGCGCCAGTATGCCGAGGGGGACAAATAATGACAAGTTATCTTGTTCCCGCTGCCTATGGCGAAGCGGAATATGTGGAAAAGCGCAGCCGCTTCATTGCCCGGGTTTGGCCCTGCGAAACCGAGGCGGAGGCTCTTGCCCATCTGGAAGCCACCAGAAAGCAGCATTATGACGCCCGCCACAATGTTTATGCCTACATCATCCGCGAGGGCGGCATTATGCGATATAGCGACGATGGTGAGCCTCAAGGCACCAGCGGCCAGCCCACGCTGAATGTTTTCCGCTCTCAGGAAATTCAAAATTTCTGCTGCGTTGTTACCCGCTATTTCGGCGGCATACTCCTCGGTACCGGCGGACTTGTTCGCGCCTACTCCACCGCCGCAAAAATGGCCTTGGAAAACGCAGGCATCAGCCGCATGGCTCTTTGGAAGAGCATAGAGCTTGGCTGCTCTTATAGCCAGTTTGAGCGCATCAAGCGCCTGCTGGAAGAGCACGAGGCCGTTATTGAAAACACCGACTTTGGCGCGGATATAGTTTTCTCCGCCCTGCTTCGGGAGGACAAGGTGGACGATTTCGCCAAGGCTCTCACGGAGCTCACCGCAGGAACTGTTGAGTATCTGGAGTGCGGCGAAAGCTTCCGCGGCGTTAAAATTAAATAAACAAATTCAGCACCAACCTATGCATCGTTGGTGCTGAATTATCCGTTTAAAAAGAAAAATAAGTTTTTTCAAATAAAATAAAGGGTTTAAGTTTGCGCTTGTCGTATTAAGTATTTGTGGAGAAAAATTAAGCTCTTTTTTATTAGGAAAGGTGGAAAAAGAATGGTCAAGTGTGCAAGAGAAATAAGAGAAGAAGCCGAGCGCAGCCTTATTTGCTCCCGCGGTGTTCTCTCTGCCGAAAGCAAAGGCAGACTTATTCCCGAAGAGGAATGCCCCCTTCGCACTTGTTTCCAGCGGGATATAGACCGCATCACCCATTCCAAGAGCTTCCGCCGCCTTAAACACAAAACCCAGGTTTTCCTCCAGCCCGAAGGCGACCATTACCGCACCCGCCTCACCCACAC
>JAFYUG010000339.1 GCA_017558545.1 Oscillospiraceae bacterium
CATGTTTATCGCCATGTTCAACCATGCCGATTACCGCAAGACCGACTTTAGCTTCATGCGCACCGGTATAATGGCAGGCGCAGGCTGCCCCGCCGACCTTATGCGCCGCGCCGCCCAGAGCGACGAGATGAATATGCGCGGCATAGTCAGCGTCTACGGTCAGACCGAATGCGCCCCCGGCAACACCATGAGCTCATGGACAGATCCTCTGGATGTGCGCACCGAGACCGTTGGCTACGACTTCCCCCATGTTGAATGCAAGATTATTGACCCCGAAACCGGCGAAGAATGCCCCGTTGGCGTAAACGGCGAATTCTGCGCCCGCGGCTATAACACCATGAAGGGTTACTATAAGATGCCCGACGCCACCCGCGACACCATTGACGCGGAAGGCTGGCTCCATAGCGGCGACCTTGCCTGCAAGGACGAAAACGGAAATTATCGCATCACCGGACGCTTGAAGGATATGATTATACGCGGCGGTGAAAACCTCTATCCCAAGGAGATTGAGGAGTTTATCTATACCCACCCCGCCGTTTCCGATGTTCAGGTTATCGCTGTTCCCGATGAGCAGTATGGCGAAGAGGCCATGGCCTGCATTATCCTCAAGGAGGGCGAGAGCCTCACCGAGAAGGAAATGCGCGATTACTGCACCGCCAGCATGGCTCGCCACAAGGTTCCCAGATATATAGACTTTGTGGACTCTTTCCCCATGAACGCCGCAGGCAAGATTCTCAAGTATAAAATGCGCGAAGCCGCCGCGGAAAAACTGGGGCTGAACAAGAAATAAAACTACATTATAAAGCTTCCCCTGGGGGGAAGCTGTCGGCGAAGCCGACTGATGAGGGAAAACAATGTTTTGCCCGCACCTTAAAAACATTATCCGAATGATGCCCTCATCCGTCCGGCCTGTCGGCCGGCCACCTTCCCCGAGGGGAAGGTAATGTTGAATTCACTATATTTGACATTTGATTTCAAAGGTATATAATAACGCTATATATAAATCCTTTCAGGAGGTAAATAAAATGGAAATAAAGGTAACTCTTAATCCCGCTCCCAAGGCTAAGCCTGCTGACGAGAGCAAACTGGGCTTCGGTAAGCTTTTCACCGACCATATGTTCATTATGGATTGGGACAAGGCAAGCGGCTGGCATGATGCACGCATCGTTCCCTTCGGCAATCTTTCCATCCACCCTGCCTCCACCGTTCTCCACTACGGCAGCGAGATTTTCGAAGGTCTCAAGGCTTACCGCAATGCTGAAGGCGGTGTGCAGATGTTCCGTCCCATGGAAAACATTCGCCGCATGAATCGCTCCGCTGCCCGTATGGGTCTGCCCGCCCTCCCCGAAGAGGACACCCTGCAGGCTCTCCACGAGCTTATTAAGCTGGAAGCCGACTGGGTCCCCCACGGCGAAGGCACCAGCATGTATATCCGCCCCTTTATGATTGGCGATGATGAGCAGCTGGGTGTTCACGGCATTGGCCGCGCCCATTTCATCATCATTCTCTCTCCCTCCGGCAGCTACTATGCCGGCGGCATGGCTCCCGTTAAGATCATGATCGAGGATGAGGACGTTCGCGCTGTTCGCGGCGGCACCGGCGAAGCCAAGTGCGGCGGTAACTATGCAGCATCCGTCCGCGCAGGCGACAGAGCCGAGCAGAAGGGCTATACTCAGGTTCTTTGGCTGGACGGCGTAGAGCGCAAGTATGTTGAAGAAGTTGGCGCTATGAACATGATGTTCAAAATCGCCGGCAAGATAGTAACTCCTGCCCTCAATGGCTCCATCCTCCCCGGCATCACCCGCAAGAGCATTCTTGAAATGTGCGCATATCTTGGTCTGGATGCCGAAGAGCGCCGCATTAGCGTTGATGAGCTCATCGAGGCTATGGAAAATGGCACTCTGGAAGAGGCCTGGGGCTGCGGCACCGCTGCCGTTGTTTCTCCCGTTGGCGCTTTGGCCTACGCAGGCAAGGAGTATACCATCAATAATAACGAGATAGGCGAAACCACCATGCGCCTTTATGAGGAACTCACCGGCCTCCAGTGGGGCAAGAAGCCCGATCCCTTCGGCTGGGTATATCCCGTTAACTGATAACAAACCTGTTGTTATTTTCGCAGTTTAAAGGCTCCCTTGTGTAAAGGGAGCTGTCAGCGATAGCTGACTGAGGGATTGTTGCGGCAAATGCTTACAGATTTGCCTGCAATAACAGCGAATTCGTGATATTGTACCGCACAATCCCTCCGAGCCGCCTTGCGGCGGCCCACCTCCCTTTACACAAGGGAGGCTTTGGTATGCTGCAAATTACTATGCCTGTATAAAGTTCGGCGGGGCTTGCCCCCGCCTTTTTTGTAATCCACTCCCGAAAGGAGTTTTTCCAATGAACAAGAAAATGGTAACCATGGACGGCAACACCGCCGCCGCCCATGTGGCCTATGCCTTCACCGAGGTTGCGGCTATTTACCCCATAACCCCCTCTTCCCCCATGGCAGGCAGCACCGACGAATGGAGCGCCAGAGGAAGAAAGAATATGTTCTCCCAAACCGTTAAGCTCGTGGAGATGCAGTCCGAGGCAGGCGCTGCCGCCGCCATCCATGGCGCGGCTCAGACCGGCTGCCTTGCAACCAGCTATACCTCCAGCCAGGGTCTTATGCTGATGATTCCCGTGCTTTACCGCATGGCAGGCGAGCGTCTGCCCGTTGTTTTGCATGTTGCCGCCAGAACTGTCGGTACCCATGCCATGAGCATTTTCGGCGACCATAGTGACGTTATGGCCTGCCGTCAGACCGGCTTTGCCCAGCTCAGCTCCGGCAGCGTGCAGGAAGCAGCTGGCATGGCGGGCATTGCCCATCTTTCCGCTTTGAAGGGCGGCATTCCCTTCATGCATTTCTTCGACGGTTTCCGCACCAGCCATGAGATAAGCAAAATCAGCCTGCC
>JAFYUG010000340.1 GCA_017558545.1 Oscillospiraceae bacterium
CAGTCACGCATTCGCGTGACAGCTCCCCTCCAGTAGGGGAGCCTGTTAAAATACCGCATTGTATTTTCCCTGCGCTAAATATATAATGTATACATACAAAAGCGAAGGAAGGTTAGCCCCTTATGAAATACTTTATTGCCGAGTCCATTATGCTCCCCGATCTCCCCCTTAGCGAAACTGAGCTTAACGAAAAATACATCCCCCTCCACGCAAAGCATATTGCCGATGGCATCGCCGCCGGCATGGTACTCTGCGCCGGCCCTAAAAGCGAGGGTGGCGGCATCATGGTTGCCAGAGCGGAAACAAGGGAGGCGCTGGATGCCTTTCTCGATGCTGACCCCTTCACCCGCTTCGGCCTTGCCCGCTTCGAAGTCAAGGAGTTTATGATGAAAGACCGCTCGGACATCGTTATGGGCTTTTGACGATTGAAAGTGCGCCCCATATATGATATAATTACCGAACACACAATTATCAGGAGGGACCCCAGATGCATCTGCACGAGTCCGGAGAAATGTATATTGAGACCATATATGTCCTCACCAAAGCGCGCAGCGATGTCCGCGCCATTGATGTTGGTGAGCACATGGGCTTTTCCAAACCCAGCGTAAGCCGCGCTTTGGGCATACTGAAAAGCGGCGGCTATGTTGCCGTCAGCCCCGAGGGCTATCTGAGCCTCACTGAGGCAGGTTTGGAAGTGGCGGAAAAAATCTATGCCCGCCATGAGCTTTTGAAAAGCTTCCTCATGAGCATAGGCGTGGACGAGGAAACTGCCGCGGAGGACGCCTGCAAAATGGAGCACGCCCTTTCCGACAAGAGCTTCGAAGCCATGAAAGAGGCTATGAGGAAACATCTTCCCACCGTAAAGGAGATAAAATAAATGGAACTTACCGCAATAGCCGCCTGGCTGAACAGCTCCTGCGCCGGTTTGGACGCAGCCGTAACCTCCGCCGTGGCTCAGCTTTATGACATAGCCGGAGGCTTCTTCACCCCCTTTGCTCACTTCATGGACCTTATGGGCAAGGGCGGCGCCATCCTTATCGCCATCAGCCTTGCTCTCATCCTCTTCCCCAAAACAAGAAAAGTTGGCACAGTTATGCTCCTTGCCCTTGGCATAGGCGCCCTTTTGACCAACGTTGTTTTCAAACCCCTTGTTTATAGACCACGTCCTTATAGCCACGAGGGCAGCGTTTATCATCAGCTTTGGCTTTTAGTTGGCCAGCACACGGAAAGCGATTTCTCCTTCCCCTCCGGCCACACCACCGCCGCCACCGCCGCCATGCTGGGTATTTTCTTCACCTGCCCGAAGAAAAAGAGCTGGGTGGCTCTCATCTTTGCCGTGGCCATGGGCTTTAGCCGCATCTATCTGGGCGTGCACTACTTCACCGATATTCTCGGCGGCTTCGTTGCCGGAACTATCGGCGCTGTGGCCGCATACTACATAGGCAAGGCTCTCCCCGAAGTTTATTATAATTATGTGTTCAAATTCCTGAGAAGAGAATAAAAACTCCGGAGTTAATGCGTGATATCCTTATCGGACAATGAGGCAAATTGGATCTTGTGACGAATAATTGAAACCCAGTTACGCTTTGAGCGCAACTGGGTTTTGTTTTCCCGATTGATGAGTCGTGGATCTTCGGCATAAAGGATAATTCTGC
>JAFYUG010000341.1 GCA_017558545.1 Oscillospiraceae bacterium
ATGAAAGCATATATCTCCCCGGGGGCGATATGGAGGCTGAGATTATCCACGGCGGCCTTGTCGCCATAGCGCTTTGTGAGATTTTCAATTCGAAGCATGACGGAGTTTCCTCTCTGAAATTATATTCTTATATATTATTACACCTTCCACAAGGTAGAATGTCAAGGACTTTTGCGAGAACTTATGAATTTCCCAAAAGATTATGAACAAATTATCAATAATTCCTAATAACCTTGACAAAACTAAGTATACATGGTAAATTAGCACTCAGAGGCAGTGAGTGCCAGCACTTGAAAGGTGCGACTGCCAAAACCAAGATTTCAGAGAGAGCAGCTATGGAAATAAGCGAAAGAAAAAAACGCATATTGGCCGCTGTTGTTGACGAATACATCGCCACGGCTGAGCCCGTTGGAAGCAAGCTTATAGCCCAGAAAAGCGGCTTGAGCGTTTCCTCCGCCACAATCCGCAACGAACTTGCGGAGCTCACCAGCATGGGCTATCTGGAACAGCCCCACACCTCGGCGGGCAGAGTTCCCACCGCTCAGGGCTACCGAATGTATGTCAACGAGCTTATGGATCGCCACCGCCTCTCCATTGAGGAGACGGAAGAGATAAACCGAAGCATGCAGTTGAAAATCCAGCAGCTGGATAAAATGATGAGCGACGTTGGCCGCATAGCCGCGGAGATGACGGATTACCCCGCCCTCGCCCTTGCAGCCAGACAGAGCGCCACCATCAAGCGCTTCGACCTTATATATGTGGACTCCAACACCTTTATCATCGTGGCGCTGCTGAGCACCAACGCCGTGAAGAACAGACTTATGCATCTGCCCTTCTCCGTGGACGCCATGATGGTGCAAAAGCTCTCCACAGTTTTTAACGCCAGCTTCTGCGGCATTACGGAGGATCAGATAACTCCCATTCTGATTTCTTCCACAGAGCGCTCCACCGGAGACACTATGGGTCTCGTGGCCGCAATCGCAGGCTTTGCAATTGAAGTTCTCTCCGAGGAAAAGAGCTCTCAGGCGGTTATCGCAGGCAAGGCAAAGCTTTTGCGTCTGCCCGAATATCAGGACCCCGTGAAGGCTCACTCCCTTATGAACTATCTTTCCGACTCCGAGCATCTTGCCAAGCTGCAGGGAATGGATTTCGGCAACGACGTCAAGGTTATCATCGGCCCCGAAAATGTGGCCGAGGAGCTTAGAGACTCCAGCGTTGTTCTTGCAAAATACGATGCGGGCGACGGAACTCAGGGTCTCATCGGCGTTGTTGGCCCCACCAGAATGGATTACTCCAAGGTTGCCGCCAAGCTCAGCTATATTGCCGAGGGTCTCAGCAAGGCTCTCACAGGCTCCAAGCCTATGCCCGGCTTCGGCGCACTTATGATACCCGATAACACAATGGATAAATCGAAAGGATGACACCCCAAATGTCCAAGAAGAAAAACGAAACTTCTCCCGAAGAGGAAGTAACTAAGGAAACTGCCGAGGCTGAAACCGTGGAAACTCCCGCAGCAGAAGCCGCTCCCGTCATTGACGAGACCGCCGCTGCCAACGAGCGTTATCTCCGCCTCATGGCCGAGTATGATAACTTCCGCAAGCGTTCCGCCAAGGAGAGAGAAAATATCTACACCGATGTCCGCGTGGACACCGTAAGCAAGTTCCTGCCCGTTTATGATAATCTCGCCCGCGCCATGGCCACCGCCACCGCCGACGAGGCATATAAGAAGGGCGTTGAGATGACCTTCAATCAGCTTTGCGAAGTTTTCAAGAAGCTGGGTGTTGAGGAAATCGAAGCCGTGGGCAAGACCTTTGATCCCAACTTCCACAATGCTGTTATGCACATTGAGGATGAGGACAAGGGCGAGAGCGAAATCGTCGAGGAGTTCCAGAAGGGCTTCAAGGTTGGCGAAAAGGTTATTCGCTTCTCCATGGTAAAGGTGGCAAACTAACACACCACTTAAAGCCTCCCTTGTGTAAAGGGAGGTGGCATTTGCCGCAAGGCAAATGACGGAGGGATTGTCTTTTAAGGCTCTTTCAACTACTGCCGGCAAAGGCGGTTACAATCCCTCAGTCAGCCTATCGGCTGACAGCTCCCTTTACACAAGGGAGCC
>JAFYUG010000342.1 GCA_017558545.1 Oscillospiraceae bacterium
CCCAATGCGGAGGTCAAGATTTTTCTTACGGCCACCCCGGAGGCGAGAGCCCAGCGCCGCTATAAGGAACTTATCGCCAAGGGCGTGAAGGACAGCTTTGAGGATGTGCTGAAAGATATTCAATATCGAGATGCTCAGGATTCCTCCCGGGCCGCAGCGCCTCTTAAGGCTGCTGATGATGCAGTGATCCTTGATAATACCGAACTCAGCTTTGAAGAAAGCGTTGAAGCCGCCTGCGCCATAATTGAGGAAAAAGCGGGTATATGAAAAAACTTATTCTTGCGGATAGCGCAGGATTCTGTGCCGGTGTTGACCGAAGCGTTAAACTGGCTCACAAGGCGCTTGAAGAATTCGGAAGCATTATCTGCTATGGAGAGCTTATCCATAATAAGGACGAAGTGGCGCGGCTTGAGGCTATGGGCATGACAACGGTGTCCGATATTGAAGATATTCCGGAGGGAGCAAGGTTGCTTATCCGCGCCCACGGCATAAGCAGGGAAGAATATTCCCGCCTTCAGGCCAAAGGCTGCGCGGTAATAGACGGCACCTGCGGAAAGGTGATGAAGGTCCACCGCATAGCGGAGCAAGCCCAGCGGGAAGGGCGAAAGCTTCTCATAATGGGCGACGAAAACCACCCCGAAGTGCGCGGCATCGCGGGCTTTTGCGCTGACTCCCTTGTGTTTGCCGATGAGGCTGCTCTTCAAAAGTGGCTGACGGAAGAGCCGGGAAGACAAAATCTGCCGCTTTCAATCGTTTTTCAGACGACTCAAACAAAAAAACTTTATAATTTTTGCGAAAATTTAATAAAAAAGTTATGTACAAATGCGCGAGTATTTGATACAATATGTTTTGCTACGCAAACTCGGCAAGCGGAGGCGTCCGCATTGGCTTCATCCTGCGATGCTATGGTAGTTGTTGGTGGGAAGCACAGCGCCAACAGCCGCCACCTTGTTGGAATTTGCGAGGAAAATTGTCCTACAGTGGTATTCGTCGAAAACGCCGACGAGCTGGACATGCTTTCTCTCGTAGCTTTTGACACCATAGGTGTCACGGCCGGAGCCTCAGTGCCCGACCGGATAATAAAGGAGGTAAAACAAAAAATGTGCGAAGAAATGAAAGAAATGACCACTGCTATGGAAACTGAAAAGAGCTTCGATGAGCTTCTCGAAGAATCCATCAAACCTATATATAATGGAGATACCGTCAAGGGTATAGTTGTGGCTATCACCCAGACCGAGGTTACTGTTGACCTGGGCCTCAAGCATTCCGGTTACATACCCGTAGAGGACTTCGAAGATGGCACCGGCACCAAGGCTGCTGACGTTATCAGCATCGGCGACGAAGTCGAAGCTTGCGTTGTTCGCGTTAACGACGTAGAAGGCACCGTTATGCTCTCCAAGCGTCGTCTCGACGCTGTTAAGAACTGGTCCGACCTGGAAGCTGCTTCCGAAGCCGGCACCGTAGTTGAAGGCGTTGTTACCGAAGTTAACAAGGGCGGCGTTGTTGTTACCATCAAGGGTATCCGCGTATTCGTTCCCGGTTCTCAGTCCGGTCTCCCCAAGGATGCTGACCTCGAGCAGCTCCTCAAGCAGACCGTCCGCCTCCGCATCCGCGAGGTTAACAAGGGCCGCAAGAGAGTTGTTGGCTCCATCCGCGACGTTACCGCTAAGGAGCGTCACGAGCGCATCTCCAAGATCTGGGACGAGATCGAGGAAGGCAAGAAGTATGAAGGCACTGTTAAGAGCCTGACCAGCTACGGCGCATTCGTTGACATCGGCGGCGTTGACGGTATGGTTCACGTTTCCGAGCTCAGCTGGAAGCGCATTTCCAAGCCCTCCGAAGTTGTTGCTGTTGGCGACAAGCTCGAAGTTTACGTTATCAACTTCGATAAGGAGACCCGCAAGATCTCCCTCGGCTACAAGGATCCCGCTGAGAATCCCTGGGCTAAGTTCATGGCTGCTTATTCCGTTGGCTCTGTTGCTTCCGTTTCCATCGTGAAGCTCATGGACTTCGGCGCATTCGCAGAAGTCGTTCCCGGTGTTGATGGTCTCATTCACATCAGCCAGATCGCAAACCGCCGCATCGGCAAGCCCGGTGAGGTTCTCAATGTTGGCGATGTAGTTGATGCAAAGATCACCGCTATCGACGAAGAGAAGCATAAGGTTTCTCTCTCCATCCGCGCTCTCTCTGAGCCCGCTCCCGCTCCTGTAAAGGAAGAGGAAGAGGTTGAAGAGTTCGTTGCTGAGGGCGATGCTCTCGTTTACGAAATCTCCGAGAACGGCGAGGCTACCGGTGTTGCTCCCGAAGCAGACGCTGAGTAATCTTAATTAAAGATTGTACAAACACCCTGCATTTATTATGCAGGGTGTTTTTTTGCGTTTTATGCCTTAAAATTAACAAAAATTAATAAAAATGTATAAAACTTCTTGCTAAAAATTCTATATGTGTGTATAATATGTATGGAAATATATACGCATTTTCCGTGGAAGGAGGCAGATTCCTTATGTACAAGATAGGTGACCAGATAGCCCATCCTCTGCACGGCGCCGGAACTATAAGCGCCATCGAATCCCGCCGCATTAACGGAACTAACCGCGAATATTATATGATGCATATTCCAGTTGGTGATATGACCGTTATGATCCCCAAAGAAACCTGCGCGGTAATCGGCATTCGACCCGTTATCGATTCGGAAAAGGCTGAGGCTGTTCTGGCGTCAATTCCACAAATTGAGCTCACCGATAACACCAACTGGAACAAGCGTTATCGGGAAAATATGGTGCGCATAAAAAGCGGCGATCTTCTTGAAGTGGCCGCCGTAATCAAGAGCCTTGTTTATAGGGATAATGAGCGCGGTCTTTCCACCGGCGAACGTAAAATGCTTCATAGTGCAAAGCAGATATTTATTTCCGAACTTGTCATTGCCCAGAGCATAGCTTATGAAGAGGCGGAAGAGCGTCTTTATGCGGCAATTGGCTGATATATTATTGAATTTATCCCGCGCACAGCCGGAGAGTACAGGCTGTGCGCGTTTATTTAAAGGAGAAGAGGAATATGAGCCGTTTTTCCGATGCCATAAGAAAATTTAATCATAATTTCTGCACCGCCGTTGTTGTTGCCGCCGGCAGCTCCACGAGAATGCAGCAGGACAAGCTTTTGCTTGAGGTTTTGGGCAAGAGTGTTATAGTTAGAAGTCTTGAAGCATTGGAAAACAGCAGTGCCATTGATGAAATTATCATTGTAACAAAATCTGAGCGCCTTGAAGAAATGGCTCTTATTGCCGATGGCGCAGGTATAAGCAAGCTCAGCAAGATAGTTATAGGCGGCGATACAAGAACAGAAAGCGCCCTTGCCGGTGTAAGCGAAGCCGATAAGAGAGCAAGAATAATTTGCATTCATGACGGTGCAAGACCCTTTGTCAGCCATGAAATTATCTCTGAATGCGTCCATCAGGCAGTTTTGTATAATGCTGCATGTCCTGTTATTCCTGTTAAGGACACTATCCGCATAGCAGAGAAGGGCGTTGCAACTATGACTCCCAACAGAGAGAATACCTATGCAGTTCAAACTCCTCAGGCCTTTAATGCAGATATAATCAAAGCTGCTCTTACCGCCGCAGTTCGTGACAGAAAAACGTATACCGATGATTGCGCTGCGGTAGAGGCTATGGGCGTTAAGATACGCGTATGTGCCGGAAGTGAGGATAATATTAAAATTACAACTCCTTTGGATATACCCCTTGCTGAATCCATTGCCCTCAGAAAGGAGAAAATCTGATGCGTATTGGTCATGGCTATGATGTCCACCGTCTTGTAGAAAACAGAAAGCTTATTCTTGGCGGCGTTGATATTCCCTATGAAAAGGGACTTTTGGGTCATTCCGATGCGGATGTGCTTACCCATGCTCTCATGGATGCTATGCTTGGCGCTCTTGCTCTCGGCGATATAGGTAAGCTTTTCCCCGATAATGATGATGCCTATAAAGGGGCAGACAGCCTTGTTTTGCTTGAAAAGGTAAATGAGTGCATTAACGCTATGGGTTATAAAATCGGTAATCTGGATTGCACAGTTATCGCCCAGCGCCCCAAGCTGGCACCTCACATTCCTCAGATGAGAGAAAATCTCGCCCGTGTACTTTGCTGCGATGTTTCTCAAGTCAGTGTTAAGGCAACAACGGAGGAGCATCTTGGATTTACAGGAGCAGGTGAGGGCATAGCCGCCCACGCGGTCACTCTTCTTGTAGCTTCAGATTGAACCATAAATGAGCATCGGCATAAAATAGAATATAGATTTTTACAAAAGCATGAGCTGTCAACTTCTGAGATAGCTCGTGCTTTTGCTTTGGAGGAATAATATTTGGAAAGCTATATCATTATGTGCCGAACAATAACTTATGCCCAGCGCGCTCAAAGGCTTTTGGATAGGGCCGGAATAAGAGCCAATATTGTAAAAGCCCCTCAGGGCTTAACCAGCGAAGGCTGCAGCTATGGAATCAGAGTTTCAAAAGCCAAGGGTCATAGAGCCACGGAGATTATGAGAGGCGCCGGAATTAAGCTTGGAAAAAGCTTTTATCAAACTCCCGATGGGGAAATAAGGGAGATTGAGATATGATATATTTGGATAGCGCAGCCACAAGTATGCTGAAACCGCCTTCCGTTAAAAGGGAAATGATAGAGGCCATGGTGAATATGTCCTCTCCGGGCAGGGGAAGTCATCCATGGGCAATGAAGGCATCGTCGGTGGTGTATGATTGCAGAGAAAATATCGCAAAACTATTTAACGTAGATAAGCCTGAAAATGTTGTGTTCACATTTAATGCAACCCATTCTTTGAATATAGCAATAAACTCTCTTGTGACAAAAGGAACTAAGGTTTTGGTATCTCCCTATGAGCATAATAGCGTTATGCGCCCCTTAAGAGCTGCAGGAGCGGAAATCCGTGTTATTGAGGGAGAACTTTTTGATAATTTTTCCTTCCTTGCCAATGCGGAAAAAATGATGCCTTGGGCAGATGTTGTCGTGTGCACACATGTTTCCAATGTATTTGGATGCGTGCTGCCCATAAATGCATTGGGGAATATGTGCCGCAGTATGGGTAAAAAATTCATAGCAGATGCTTCTCAATCTGCAGGCAGCATGAATGTGGATTTCGCAGCGTCTAACGCGGATTTTATGGCCTTTCCCGGGCATAAGGGATTGCTTGGCCCTCAGGGGACCGGCGTGCTTATATGCAAAAATGAAGCAAAACCGCTGTTATATGGTGGAAGTGGAACAGATAGCCTTTTGCCCTTGATGCCGGAAAACCTACCCGATATGCTTGAAGCGGGAACTCATAACACTGCAGGTATAGCAGCATTAAATGAGGGCGTTAAATATGTTATGAGGCAGGGAGCGGAGAATATAAGACTTCACGAAAGAAATCTTCTGAACATTTTCTCTCAGCCCCTTTTTAAAAATTCAAATCTGAGGATGTTTTATTGCGAAAATAATGCCATGCAATCCTCTCTTGTGTCCATTATTCCCCTTAAAACAAACTGCGAATATGTGGCGGAAAAACTTGCGGAAGAGGGAATAGCTGTCAGAGCGGGACTTCATTGCTCACCCCTTGCTCATCAAAGCCTTGGAACTGATGCAACGGGAACCATAAGATTCAGTTTTTCTCCCTTTATCTCCGCCGCACAAGCTCGCACGGCCTCGCACGCCCTTGAAAATATTTTAAAAAAGTTGTAAATTTCCTCAATCTTTGTTTGCCATAATTGCAAAAATGTATTATAATAATGTGTCAATATATATCCTGGGCTGGTTATGCCCATGTATTACAAATGATAAGGAGGGGCCATGAGCACCTTAACTGTTTTTCTGTCCAATGCTATTAACTACATAAAGCTTATTAGCATCTCGGACATACTTGATATTGCAATCGTAGCTTTCCTGATTTATAAGCTTATAGGCTTTGTCAGAAAGACAAATCTTGTTCCCGTTGCCAAGGGTCTTGTTGTCTTGCTGGTTGCTTTGTGGCTTTCCGGAGAGCTTCATTTCACCATGATAAATTGGCTCTTGCGCAACATCGTTGAGCTTGGTCTTATTGCTCTTGTCATCATATTCCATCCTGAGCTTAGACGCTTCCTTGAGAAGGTTGGTTCCAGCCGTATTACCGGAATATTTGGCGGCGAGTATAAGTCCATGAATATGGAAAGCGCCATTATGCAGACCGTTCTTGCATGCGCTGACCTTTCTCGCAGCCGCACCGGTGCTCTCATCATTTTTGAAAGAGATAATCAGCTGGCTGAACCTATAAGCACCGGCACTCTTCTCAATGCCGATGTAACCGCAGAGCTTATGAAGAACATCTTCTTCGTAAAAGCTCCTTTGCATGATGGCGCAGTTATCATCAAAAACGGAAGAATTGCAGCTGCAGGCTGCATGCTCCCCATGAGCGCCAATATGAATCTCAGCCGCGACCTTGGTATGCGCCACCGCGCAGGTATTGGCGTCAGCGAGAGAAGCGATGCCGTGGCCGTAATCGTGTCTGAGGAAACGGGTGCTATTTCCGTTGCTGTTGACGGTATGCTCAAGCGTCATCTTACCACCGAAACTGTTGAAACTCTTCTCCGCAAGGAACTTGTACCCGCCGTTGAAGGCAATGGCAAGAAGAGCCTCATGGATAAATTCAGGGGGAAAAAGAATGGCTGATAAAATTAATAAGTTTAAACCCAATAACAATAAACTAGCCCTTGTTATTTTGGCAATATTCTGCTCCATACTCCTTTGGGTCTATGTAACCAATCAGGAGGGAGAAGTTGACGAGGTTACTTATTCTTCTGTCAAGGTTGTTATAGAGGGCGAAGACGCCATGCGTGACAGCAAGGGTCTTATAGTAACAGATGTCAATACCACCAACGTTCGAGTAACTGTCAGCGGAGCTCCCCGTGTTCTTGCAAGACTTACTGCTGCCGATATCACCGCAGTTATTGATCTCAGCTCCATAAGCAGAACCGGAAACTATTCTTTGGCTCCCAAGATTACTTATTCCAGCGGCTTTAATTCCAGCGACCTTACTGTCAAGGCCTCTGCACCCAGCTCCGTCAACTTCTATGTTGATAAGCTCAGCACCAGAACTATTGATGTTAAGGGCATTAATAATGGTTCCACTGCCGAAGGATTTTCCGCAGAGCCCCTTGAATTCAATCCCGGTACGGTTAAAATCTTCGGACCTGAAAGTGTTATCAACAAGGTTGACCATGCCTGGATAGAAGTAAGCCGCGAGGATGTTGACACAAGTCTCAATTTCGCAAGCACCTTTGTTCTGCGTGATAAGGAAAATAATATTATCTATGATGATTCCATAACTCTTGAGCGTGATACTGTGGATGTAACTTTGCCTGTTATCGCCATAAAGGAAGTTGACCTTGTTATCGCAACTGTTGCAGGTGCAGGCGCAAGCGAAGAAAACATCGTTAAGAAGATTGAGCCCAGCGCCAAGGTCACCCTTTCCGGCGATGCCGAGGTACTGGAAGGTGTAAACAGCATTTTGCTTGACACCATTGATCTCAGCAAGGTGGACGGAACCTTCACTCAGACCTATACCATTGTAATTCCCAATGATACAGAAATCATTGGTAATATGCGCGAAGTTACTGTAACGATGGATGTTATCGGCCTTGAAACCAAGAGAGTAAGCATTCCTCTTGAAAACCTCAGCTTTATTAATCTAACCGAAGGTTATGAGGCTGAAATAATGGATACATCCCTTAATAACGTTACTTTACGCGGTGTGGCCGATGCTCTTGAGGATGTTGGCGCCCAGCATGTTCGCGCTGTAGCAGATCTCACCGAATATGGCACAGCTACCGGCATTTTCTCCGTACCCGTCAAGGTATATGTGGACGGCACAACTGCCGTTGGAGCAATCGGAGAATATAAGCTTTATATCAGTATTACAAAGGCAGGCTAGAACTATGGCAGTAAATAAAATTAAAAGTATGACAGGCTATGGCAGCGCCAAGGGCAGCTGCGAAGGCTTCGATATTACTATTGAGCTTAAAAGCGTCAATAACCGTTATCTGGATACTTCCGTGCGTCTGCCCCGAAGCTTCCTCTTCGCGGAAGAGGCCATAAAAGCCTGCGTTCAGAAGCATATTTCCCGCGGCAAGGTTGATGTGTTTGTCTCCGTTGCCAACACCGGCGATGACAGCGTTGTTGTTAGCGTGAACGAGCCTCTTGCAAAGGGTTACGCAGCTGCTATTAAGAAAATTGCCGAGCTTTGCGACTTGCCCGATGAACTCAGCGCACTTTCTATTGCACGTATGTCCGATGTTCTCTCCGTTGAGAAAAAGGAAGCAGATAAGGAACTTCTTGCTGCCGGTATTACCGCCATATGCGAAAATGCCCTCGATGAATTTGATGCAATGCGTCTTCGCGAAGGTGCAAAGCTCAGCGCCGATGTGGAAGAGCGACTTGTCACCATAGAAAACTATGTTTCCTCCGTTGAAGAGCGCTCCCCCGAAACCGTTGCAGAGTATAGAGAGAAGCTTTGGAAGAAGATGAGCGAAGTCCTCTCTTCCACCACTGTGGATGAGCAGCGCATTCTCACCGAGGCTGCCATCTTTGCGGACAAGGTTGCAGTTGACGAGGAAACCGTTCGTCTGCGCAGCCATATTGCCCAAATGCGCGGAATGCTCGCTTCCGGCTCTCCCATTGGCAGAAAGATGGATTTTCTTATTCAGGAATTCAACCGCGAGAGCAACACTATTGGCTCCAAGTGCAATAACAGCGATATAGCCAAAATCGTTATTGAGCTTAAGAGCGAAATAGAAAAAATCCGCGAGCAGATTCAGAATATTGAATAAAGAAGGGGAGAGAGATAATGAAACTTATCAACGTTGGTTTCGGAAACATGGTTTCCGCAAATCGTCTGGTGGCCATTGTAGGCCCCGAATCTGCCCCCATCAAGC
>JAFYUG010000343.1 GCA_017558545.1 Oscillospiraceae bacterium
GCACCGCAACGAATGCCCTTCATGCGCTCGATGGCGTCATCCACATCCATGCCCTTGAGCAGAGCAGAAATGCCAAGGAGGTTGCCGGGGCAGCCGCCGATAATGCGGACATTGACTATCTTGCTCTCTTCGATGTCGAAAACAAACTGGCGGGAGCAAACGCCTCTGGGATTATAGATGTATTCCATAAAAATTCACCTCAAGGAAATATTTCGACATCATTATACTTCATTTTCTCCCAAAAGAAAAGAGCGAAGGGGCATATTTTTACTTTTGAAACATAGTTTATTTTTGGAAGTAAAGTTTCTTAAGCTATGAACATTGAGGATGAAAGGCGGTGGGCATGAATGCGCAAGGGTATAGTTTCAATGGCGCTTTGTCTATGCGCAATGCGTCTTGCTGTTGCGGCGGGAGCGGAAGAGGGAGTAAGAAATCTTGTAAGAGGCTTGGAGCGGGAGCTTGCTTATGTTCGGGAGGAAATGTCCGAAGAAGAACTTGTGGGGGAAATAGACGTAGTTCCTGTGGTTTTTTATAAGGAAAGTGGGGAATTGGCGCTAAACTATGGGGAAGAGGGAGTTCCGGTGGCTGTTGCGGATTTTTCAGGCGAACTGAGCGTCAGAAATGATAGCGGTCTTAGCGTTGATATTCCTGCTTATCTTGAAGCGGGCATAAATATATCGTTAAGTGGGGAGGGGCCGCAAATACTTATCGTCCATACCCATGGCAGCGAGGCCTATACTCAATGGGGGACAGACAGATACGAGGAGTCAGACCCATATCGAACGGAGGATAAAAGCCAAAATGTTATAAAAGTGGGGGATGTGCTGGCGCAAACTCTGGAGAAAAAGGGGCTGACGGTAATCCACGATAGAGAGATATATGATTACCCAAGCTACACGGGCTCTTATTCACGCTCAGGGGCTGCCGTGGAAAAGTATCTTGAAAAATATCCCACTATTTCCATTGTTATAGACTTGCATAGGGATGCTCTTGGCAGCGGCGACACGGTTTATAAAACAAAAGCGGAAGCTTCCTTGGGAGAGTGCGCTCAGCTTATGCTCTTGGTGGGTACGGGACAAAATGGCCTGTATCATCCCAATTGGGAGGAAAACCTTAAGCTGGCCTTGTATCTGCAAAAGGCTATGGAGCAAAGCTACCCCAGCCTTGCAAGACCCCTTGCTTTGAAAAGCGAGAGATATAACCAGCATTTGAGCACAGGCTCTCTTATAATTGAAGTGGGCAGCACCGGCAACACTCTTGCCGAGGCGGAAAGAGCCGTTGAGCTATTTGGCGATGTTGCCGGAGAGGCTCTTAGAGCGCTGATTGATGAATAAGATAGGCCATATATTGGCGATAATATATCCAAAGCTAAACTTTGGAGGTAACACTTATGAAAATTTGCGATGTTATGACAGACGGAATTATAAGCATAGGCCTGAAAGAGCCAGTGAGCGCGGCGGCAAGGCTGCTCAAAAGCAAAAACATAGGAGCTTTGCCCGTGTGCGATGAGAATGGAAAGCTTAGAGGCATACTGACGGATAGAGACATAGTAACCCGCTGCGTGGCAAGTGGCTTTGACCCCATAGAAACGAAGGTTGAGGATATAATGAGCAGGGGAGTGGTGTTCGCATCCCCCTTTGATGAGCTTGAGCATGCTGTTCGGGTTATGAGCCGCGATCAGATACGCAGATTGCCTATAATGGATAGAGGCCGCCTTGTGGGCATGGTGAGCCTTTGCGATATGGCGCGAAACTGCAACTGCGACATGGAAGCCGCCGAGGCTCTTGCGGAAATAAGCTCCAATCTTAAAAGAAAATGAAAAAAGGTTCCGATGATATTTCATCGGAACCTTTTATACTTTTCATTTAATTTAGTTATTTTTGAAGAACTCTTCGAAATAATCTCTTTCGGCCTGTTCCTTGCGCTGCTGCTCGGGGCTCTTTTCGGGAATATAGCTGACAGCGGGGCGGATGGCAGGGTTATCAGCGCGCTGCTGCATAGCCTGGCGCTCGAGCTCTTCTCTTTCTATGCGCTCTCTGCGTGCCTGCTCAAGCTTGGCCTGACGCACGGCCTTGCGATGGCGTGCGCGGCGAATGCGGTAGGAAACAACAAGGATAACATAGGCCACAAGGATGAGAATAACAACCCAGAAAATGAGTTTGAAAGCGGTGGAGGAGGTGGTTGCCTGAATCTGAGACTTCAGATATTCACCTCTGGAAAGGTCAACGCCGGAAGCGGCAACAAGGTTAACGGTGCCGTAGTTGATGCCGTTTTTGGTAAGGGTAACTTCGCCGAGCTTCTGACCTGCGGAAATGGGAGCCATAAGAGGCTTATCGCTGTCACCGTGGTCATAGCTTACGCTGAGTCTGAATTCGGACAAGTCGGAATCGTTGGGTACAAGGGCGGAAATGGAGCTTTCGGGACGAAGGCTTACACTGTCGGCATTGGAGCCCATTTCAACATCCAGCTTGGCAACGGCATCGGTGGAGCGGAGAACTTCGCGGTAAGCAAAGTTGGTGAAGACCCATTCATAAAGGGTGATGGAGTCGGAGAAGTTGGTATAAGCGGGGGTGGGGCCGGGCCAGGTTTCGGCACCGCCGAATACGGCTGCAAGAAGCTCAATGCCGTCTTTCTCTGCGGTGGAGATGAGGCAATAGCCGGCTGCGTTGGTGTGGCCGGTTTTCATGCCGTTGGCGTACTGATAAAGATAACCGCTGCCATAGATACCGTCGGTGGAGATAAGGGCGTTGGAGTTTTTAAGGGTACGCTCGCCGCTGAGATTGGTGGGGGGACTGGTGATGGTGGGGGTGGAGCAAATTTCCATGAAAAGCTCATGGCGGGAAGCCTCAAGAGCTATAAGGGCGAAATCCATGGGAGTGGTGTAGTGGTTATCGTTAGGCAGACCATGGGTATTTAC
>JAFYUG010000344.1 GCA_017558545.1 Oscillospiraceae bacterium
ATTTACGCCCGCGCAGGAAGTAGAACACAAGGACGGTAAGGATACCAGCATGGTAAAAGTCCACCATGGTGATAAGTCCAAGGATATATCCCAAGGCTACGGTGGCGCAGCCAACGATTATACGCAGCCACATTTTCCCCTTTGCTTTTGCTTTTTCATTCAGCCATATAAGACCGATGGCAATCAGAAAGCTCCAGAGAACATTTTGGTGGATAGGGTAAAATACGCGGCTGCCCATGGCAAGATTGAAGGGTATCTCCGAAATAATGGCGAAAACCAGCATGCGGAGAATATATTTTTTCAGATTCGATGTGTGATTATATCCCTCGGCTATCATAAAGGCATATATAGGGAACGTAAGGCGGCCTATGCAGGTCAGCCAATCGCTGCCCGGTATTATTGTTCCCCAAAGGTGGTCGCAGAGCATAAATGCCATCGCCATTATGTGCAGCGACGCTGAGGTTGTTTCTATTCTGAGTCTGTTTTTCATTGCAGCCCTCCGCAAGTTTAATAGTTGCAGGTATTATACAGCAAAATCAAACAAAATAACAGCATTAAAAATTTCAGACATCTTGCATCTAAATAAGTGTTGACTTAATCAAATATCGTATTACAATTAAGTCAACGCTAAATCAAAGGAGTTGTGTTATGGATTTCCAACAAATGCTGAAAGCCTTGGGCGAACCCACTCGCCTTACCATATATCTGGCACTTCTGGAACGCAAGCACTGCGTGCGCTCCCTCTCCAAAAAGCTGGGGATTTCCGAATCCGCCATTTCTCAGCATATGAAGATAATGAAGGACTCAGGGCTGGTATACGGCGAAAAATATGGATATCATACCCACTACCTCCCCCGGCAGGACGCCGCGGATTTCCTCGCCGACCAATTTGAGCAAATGCGCAAGGCATCGCTGACCGTTGACCGCGACATGACGGTCTGCCAATGCGAATACCGAAAGGAGGCCGCAGAAAAATGAATATTCTTCTCGACCTGTTTCTTACCTTTGCCAAAATCGGTGTATTCACCTTTGGCGGCGGCTATGCCATGATTTCCATGATCGAGCATAATTGCGTGGAAAAGAAGCAGTGGATAACTCACGATGAAATGATGAACATAACCGTAATAGCCGAATCTACTCCCGGCCCTATAGCTATCAACTGCGCCACATTCACCGGTTACAAAAAGGCCGGAATTTTAGGCTCTGCTATATCCACCCTCGGTATGGTGTTGCCATCCTTTATCATCATCTTTATCATTTCCATGTTTTTGGACAATTTCCTTGAATTCACCATTATAGCCAATGCGTTTAAGGGTATCAAAATCGCCGTGGGCATACTCATTCTCGATGCGGCAATCACTATGATAAAGAAAATGCAGAAGAAAATGCTTCCCCGCGCGATCATGATTTGCGCCTGCGCCGCCATGCTCTGCATCAGCATTTTCTCGCTAAACTTCTCGTCTATCGCACTTATGCTGATAGCCGCCCTTGTCAGCCTCAGTATTTTCATAGCAAAGGGTGCTCCCGCGCAGAAAGGCGGTGCGGCTAAATGATTTATCTTGAGCTTCTCGTCGGTTTCCTCAAGGTCGGCTGCTTCGCATTCGGCGGAGCCTATGGCGCGATTCCGCTTATCCGCGACATTGTAATGTCATACGGCTGGCTCAGCGACGAAATGCTGACCTATATGATAGCC
>JAFYUG010000345.1 GCA_017558545.1 Oscillospiraceae bacterium
TGTCGCCTGTGACTATGACGCAGTCCTCCCCGTCCTTTTCGCAGATGCGGCTGAGAGTGCCCAGCAGGTCATCGGCTTCGAAGCCCTCTTTCTCCACGCGCATTATGCCCATGGCGTCCAAAACGTCCTTGAGTATGGGCATCTGCACCGCCAGCTCATCGGGCATGCCCTTGCGCTGAGCCTTGTAGCCATCGTAGCGGAGATGGCGGAAGGTGGGGGCACGCAGGTCAAAGGCCACGCATACGCCGTCGGGCTTTTCCTCGTCCAAAAGGCGCTGGAGTATGGTGATGAAGCCGTATATTCCGTTGGTGGGAGTGCCGTCTGGGGCGTTGAGCATACGTATGCCGTAAAAAGCGCGGTTAACTATGCTGTTGCCGTCTATGGCCAGAAGCTTGAATTTCTTCATAGGGGCATAAACTCCTTGGTAACAATGTTAACTTATATTATACCACTTAGATTTAGAGTATGTAAAGCGGATAAATTTAAAGGCTTCTCCCCCCGGAGAAGCTGTCGCACGAATCTGCGACTGATGAGGTGTTAATTGTGGGGGTGCGCCTGCACATGATTGGTGCAGAGCAAAACATAGTCATTGCGAAGCGCCTTTAGGCGCTGTGGCAATCCGCAGCCCCTACAAGCGGAACGGTCAAGACCGTTCCCTACGGGTGCGCGGCAGATTTAGTCTGCGCCCTTAAGGCCCCCTTGCAAAGGGGGCTGTCTGCGAAGCAGACTGGGGGATTGTCAAAAAGCGGGCTGTCGAGGACGCCAGCCCCTACAATGGCGCGGAAAACTGAAATCACATCGTAGGGGCGAGCATTGCTCGTCCGCGGGCGGCAGATTGCCGCCCCTACAAATCGGGTCGTCGGAACGCCGTTTCCTGCAATATTTTGTGTCCGCACTCTATAAAAACCCACAATATCTTGCGTGAAAGATGCAAATATGATAAAATCCCGTGGTATGCTGTCTAAAAAGGGGGAATGGCACATGAAAATAAGCGGACTTCTTAAACTAAGCGCCCTGGACTATCCGGGCAAGATAGCCTGCACCGTGTTTACCCACGGCTGCCCCTTCCGCTGCCCCTTCTGTCATAATGCCGCCCTCGTAACGGAAAAGGAAGAAGAGGGCATATCGGAAGAGGAATTTTTCGCCTTCCTCAATAAGCGCCGGGGTATATTGGACGGCGTTGCCGTAACCGGGGGCGAGCCGCTGATGAGAGCAGACCTGCCCGATTTTCTCCGAGGCATAAAGGACATGGGCTATCTTGTGAAGCTGGACACCAACGGCTATTACCCCGATACCCTTCAAAAATGCATAGAGGCCGGCCTTGTGGACTTCATAGCCATGGACATAAAAAATTCTCCCGCCAAATATGCCCAAAGCTGCGGAAGAGAAAGTGTAGACATGGAGAAAATCCGCCGCTCTGTTGAAATCATAAAAAACAGCGGAGTGGACTATGAATTTCGCACCACCGCCGTGGCCGGGCTTCATGAGGATGCAGATTTTCCCGCCATGGGTGAGATGATAAAAGGAGCGAAGGCATGGTATATTCAGCTTTTCAAAGACTCCGGCGGCCTTATTTCTGATGGCCTCATAGCCCCCTCTGCGGAAGATATGGAGCGCTGGAAAGCCCTCGCCATGGCCTATGCAGATATAGTGGAATTGAGGGGCATATAATCATACCACAATATCTTGTATGCGATATTGACAAAGTTAACTAAATATGCGATACTGTTAAACGGACGCGCCTCGGTATAGAGGAATGAACAATAGCTCCCGCTGATGAGGGAGCTAAGAGAGCAGTTAGGGATAAGAAAAGCAGAGAAGAGCTTTGGAGGTATAAAATGTACAGAACACTTAAACGCGACGGAAAGATAGCCGATTTCAAATTAGAAAAGATTTCCCTTGCCATCATGCTGGCCTTCGATGCCTGCGAGAGACAGTATAACAGGGATATTATCGACTTTCTCGCCCTGAAGGTAACTGCGGACTTTGAGCCTAAAATCAAGGATAAGCTCATAGCCGTTGAGGATATTCAGGATAGCGTTGAGTCCGTTCTCATTAAGGGCGGCTATGACGATGTGGCCAAGGCCTATATTCTCTACCGCAAGCAGAGAGAGAGACTCCGCAATCTGAAAACCACCATGCTGGACTATAAGGACACCGTGGATAGCTACCTGAAGGTTGCCGACTGGCGCGTGAAGGAAAATTCCACCGTTACCTACTCCGTAGGCGGCCTTATTCTCTCCAACTCCGGCGCCATCACCGCCAACTACTGGCTCAGCGAAATCTACGACAAGGAAATTGCCGACGCCCACCGCAACTGCGATCTGCATATCCATGACCTCAGCATGCTCACCGGCTACTGCGCAGGCTGGAGCCTTAAGCAGCTTATTTCCGAAGGCCTCGGCGGCGTAACAGGCAAGATTACCTCCCGCCCTGCCGCCCATCTCAGCTCCCTCTGCACCCAGATGGTGAACTTTTTGGGCATCATGCAGAACGAGTGGGCAGGCGCTCAGGCTTTCTCCAGCTTCGATACCTACCTTGCCCCCTTCGTAAAGGTGGATAATCTCAGCTATAAGCAGGTTTTGCAGTGCATAGAAAGCTTCGTCTTTGGCGTGAACACCCCCTCCCGCTGGGGCACTCAGGCTCCCTTCACCAATATCACCCTTGACTGGACCGTCCCCAAGGATCTTGAAAACCTCCCTGCCATCGTAGGCGGCAAGGAGATGGACTTCACATATGGCGACTGCAAGGCCGAGATGGACATGGTAAACCGCGCCTTCATCGAATGCATGATAAAGGGCGACGCAAATGGCCGCGGCTTCCAGTACCCCATCCCCACCTATTCCATCACCCGTGACTTCGATTGGTCCGATACGGAAAATAACCGCCTGCTCTTTGAAATGACCGCCAAATACGGCACCCCCTATTTCTCCAACTACATAAACTCCGATATGGAGCCCAGCGATGTCCGCTCCATGTGCTGCCGTCTGCGTCTGGACCTTCGCGAGCTGCGCAAAAAGTCCGGCGGCTTCTTCGGCAGCGGCGAGAGCACCGGTAGCGTTGGCGTTGTAACCATCAATATGCCCAGAATTGCCTATCAGTCTGCTAATGAGCATGAGTTCATGGAGCGCCTTGATAAGCTCATGGATATTGCCGCCCGCTCTTTGAAGATGAAGCGCGATGTTATAACCCGCTTCCTCAACGATGGCCTCTATCCCTATACCAAGCATTATCTTGGCTCCTTTGATAACCATTTCTCCACCATCGGCCTTGTGGGCATGAACGAAGCCGCCCTCAACGCCTGCTGGATAGGCAAGGATATGAGCCATAGTGCCGCTCAGGAATTCAGCAAGCGCGTGCTTAACCATATGCGCCAGCGCCTCAGCGATTATCAGGAGCGCTACGGCGACCTCTATAACCTTGAGGCCACCCCCGCCGAGAGCACTTCCTTCCGCCTTGCCAAGCACGATAGATCCGATTTCCCCAATATCATCACCGCCTCCGAAGGCTCCACCCCCTACTACACCAACTCTTCCCACCTGCCCGTGGGCTACACCGAGGATATCTTCACCGCCCTTGACGTTCAGGACGAGCTGCAGACCCTCTATACCTCCGGCACGGTGTTCCATGCCTTCCTCGGCGAGAAAATGCCCACATGGCAGTCTGCCGCCGCCTTGGTGCGCAAGATTGCGGAGAACTACCGCCTGCCTTACTATACCCTCAGCCCCACCTATTCCGTCTGCAAGGAGCATGGCTATCTCGCCGGTGAGCAGTTCACCTGCCCCCATTGCGGAGAAAAGGCCGAGGTTTATAGCCGCATAACCGGCTATTACCGCCCCGTTCAGAACTGGAACGATGGCAAGGCTCAGGAATATCGCCAGCGCAAGAATTATAATGTTGCCGCCAGCGCCTTTAAGGGCAGAGAAGTGGACTTCGTGGAAGAGGCCGTGAAGCCCCTTAAGGCCTACGCCGAGGGCACAATGCTCTTCACCACCAAGACCTGCCCCAACTGCCGCGTGGCCATGACCTTGCTTGATAAGGCAGAAGTTGGCTATGAAAAGCTGCTGGCCGAGGAAAATGCCGATGCCGTTGCCGCCTTTGGCATAAATCAGGCCCCCACCTTGATAGTCAGCGACGGCGAAAGCTTCAAAAAGTATTGCGGCGTTTCCGATATCCGCGGATATCTCAGAGATTTGGGCGCATAATAAATATAAAGCATCAAGTCCATACCATAGCCCTTGGCTGGTTAAAGGTGAAAATAAAATTTTAGTCATTGCGAAGCGGCTTTGCCGCTGTGGCAATCCGTAGCCCCTTGGCTCTCCCTTTGGGAGGCCGACCCGTAGGGTGTCAGCGAAGCTGACTGAGAGGGCAAATATTCTGAAACTCTATCAGCCTCCATGCTTGCATGGGGGCTGAATGTGGTGTATCATGAAAACATATCCTTTTATACGGAGGAAAAGCCATGTACGATATTATCATCATCGGAGCAGGCCCTGCCGGGCTCACCGCCGCCATATATGCCCAAAGAGCAGGCAAGCGCTGCCTCATTATTGAAAAGGGCGCTTTCGGAGGCCAGATAAGCCTTTCCCCCAAACTTGAAAACTACCCCGGCTTCACCGCCATCAGCGGCACGGAATTTTCCGACCGCCTTGTGGAGCAGGCCTTGGGTCTGGGGGCTGAGGTGGAGCTGGACGAAGTCACCGCTATTTCCCAAAAGGATGGAGTTAAAACCGTCACCACCCTTATGGGCGAATTCAAGGCCAAGGCCATCATCATCGCCGCCGGCGCAAAGCACCGCCGATTGGGTCTTGAGAGGGAAGAAGAGCTCACCGGCATGGGCGTCAGCTACTGCGCCGTCTGCGACGGAGCATTTTTCAAGGGCCTCACCGTTGCCGTTGTGGGCGGAGGCTCCAGCGCCTTGCAGGATGCCATTATGCTCTCCGATGGCTGCGAAAAGGTTTATCTTATCTACCGCAGCACTCTCCGCGGCGAAAAGCAGCTTGTTGATACCCTCCGCAAGAGAGAAAATGTGGAGTTTATTGCCGGCGGCGTGGTAACTGAGCTTAAGGGTGAGTTTGAACTTGAGGCCATCACCGTAAAAACCGCCGAGGGCGAGAGGGAAATCCCCTTGCAGGGCCTTTTTGCCGCCGTTGGCTATGAGCCGGATAATGCCCCCTTTGCCTCCCTCATCAAGCTTGATGGCGGCGGCTACGCGGAGGCAGGGGAGAATTGCCTCACCCAAACCGAGGGTGTTTATGTGGCCGGCGACTGCCGCAGCAAGGCTATAAGACAGGTCACCACCGCCGTGGCCGATGGCGCCGTTGCCGCCCTGGCCGCCTGCGGATATATAGACAGCCTATAATTTAAGGCCCTTAAATGGCGGGAGCTACAAGCCCGCTTTTGTAGGGGCGAACTGCGTTCGCCCGTTTAGCCCGTGTATTTCAAGGAGAGAGACAGATGAAAATTCTTATTATAGACGGACAGGGAGGCGGCATAGGCCGCCAAATAGTAAGCGCCCTGAAGGCTGCTTACCCCCAGCATGAGCTTATTGCCGTGGGCACA
>JAFYUG010000346.1 GCA_017558545.1 Oscillospiraceae bacterium
TGCGGTCGGATGCTAAAAACATGCCACTGGCATGTTTTCATAACGCCCCGACACAAGGGAGCCAAAAAGGAATGTCAATCCCTCAGTCATTTGCTTCGCAAATGACAGCTCCCTTTACACAAGGGAGCCAAAAAGGAATTTTGATCTAAAGGACAATCAATATGCCTATTATCCGCACGGAGGGTCTTACGCACATATACAGCAAAGGCACTCCTTTTCAAAAAGTGGCTATTGACCACATTAATATAGACATAGCCCGAGGCGAGTTTGTTGGCCTCATAGGCCACACGGGCAGCGGCAAGAGCACCTTTATCCAGCATCTCAACGGTCTTCTTGCGCCTACGGGCGGCAAGGTTATAGTGGACGGAGTGGACATTGCCTCCTCCAAGGTCGCCGCCAGAGATGTGCGTTTCAAGGTTGGCCTTGTGTTCCAGTATCCCGAGTATCAGCTTTTTGAGGAAACTGTTTATCGGGACATTGCCTTCGGCCCTAAGAACATGGGTCTCAGCCGGGAGGAAATTGACCTTCGCGTTCGGGAGGCAGCGTCCTTCGCCGGAGTCAGCGAGGAGCTTTTCGAGGTTTCTCCCCTTGAGCTTTCCGGCGGCCAGAAGCGCAGAGTTGCCATTGCAGGCGTGATGGCCATGAAGCCTCAGGTGCTCATTCTCGACGAGCCCACCGCAGGACTTGACCCCGCAGGCCGCGAGAGCATACTGGCCAACATCAGCTATTATCAGCGCACCACACTCTCCACGGTTATACTCATAAGCCACTCCATGGACGATGTTGCAAGAATAGCAAGCCGCCTCATAGTTTTCTCCGAGGGCAAGGTTGCCATGGACGGCACTCCCGCCGAGGTTTTCGAGAGAGCGGAGGAGCTCACCGCCATGGGTCTCACCGTACCCAAGGCCACGGAGATAGCCATGGCTCTTCGCAGACGGGGCGTAGACATCCCCCAGAGCATTTACACCATCAATTATCTGCGCAAAATGCTCATTAACCTGAGAGAGGGGGATGAGCAATACTGAAAGATGTAACTCTCGGCCAGTATTTCCCCGGCAGCAGCATAGTCCACCGCCTTGACCCCCGCACCAAGATAATTTGGCTTGTGGGCTATATCGTGGCGTTGTTTCTTGTGAACAACCCATGGGGCTACGGCCTTATGGCGGCCATACTCATATCCTTCACCGCCATTGCCCGCATCAGCGCAAAGGCCATGCTCAAGGGTATGAAGCCCCTTATTTTCATAGTTGTGTTCACCTGCCTTATTAACCTTTTTTACGGCACCGGCGAGCCTATATGGGAATTTTGGATTTTTTCCATCACTGTTAACGGCATACGCACCGCCATTTTCATGGCTCTCAGAATAATGCTCCTTGTTTGCGGCACATTTTTGCTCACTTACACCACCTCTCCCCTGCAGCTGACCGACGGACTTGAAAAGCTTCTCAGCCCTCTGAAGAAGATTAAAGTTCCCGTTCACGAGCTGAGCATGATGATGAGCATAGCCCTGCGCTTCATCCCCACCCTCATAGAGGAGACGGACAAAATCATGTCCGCTCAGAAGGCCAGAGGCGCCAGCTTCGACACCGGCAAGCTCACAGAGAGAGCCAAGGCTCTTATCCCCATGCTTGTTCCCCTTTTCGTCAGCGCATTTCGTCGCGCCGACGAGCTGGCAACGGCTATGGAGTGCCGCTGCTATCAGGGCGGCGAGGGCAGAACAAGAATGAAAGAGCTTAAATTTTCCTCCCGTGATGCAATTGCGTTGCTTTGCTGCGCTATTATAATTGCGGCTGTATGCGTTCTTCGCAGCCTTTAACACTAAATAAGCACCGAAAGGTTTGATTTCACAAATGTTCAAAAGAGATAAAAAAGACGGCCCTGTTATGGAATGGATATACATCATCCTCGGTGTATTCGCCATTGGCATAAGCTTCTACCACTGGATATTCTGATGGAGAGAATGGAAGGCGAGCGCAATATAGCGCTGAGACTTATGTATGATGGCTCCGCCTATCACGGCTGGCAGGTGCAGAAAACCGAGGTCACCATTGCGGAGACTCTGGAAATTGCCCTCGGCAAGATTTGCGGACATCCGGTGAAGGTGGTCGGCTGCGGCAGAACGGACGCGGGAGTTCACGCCAAGCGCTATTGCGCCAATTTCCGCACTGTTAGCCGCATACCTATAGACCGTCTGCCCCTTGCGGTTAACTCCCGCCTGCCTGCGGACATAGTTGTTACCGACGCGGTGGAAGCCCCTTGGGAATTTAACGCCATAGGCTCCTGCGTTATGAAGGAGTACATCTACAAAATCCATAACAGCCGCATCCGCGACCCCTTCTTGGAGAAAAGAGTTTGCTTTTACCCCTCGGAGCTGGATGTGGAAAAAATGGAGAGGGCGGGCAGAGCCTTTGAAGGCACCCACGATTTTGCCGCCGTAAGAAGCGTGGGCACTCCCACCAAGACCACTGTACGCACCGTCCACTGGTGCCGCACAGAAAAAGAGGGCGACCTCATCACCATTTCCGTCTGCGCCGACGGATTTCTCTATAACATGGTCCGCGCCATTGTTGGCACCATGGTTTATGCATCCTACGGCAAGATAGAGCCGGAGGATATCCCCGCCCTTTTGGAAAAGGGCGACCGCCGTCTCACCGGCCCCACCATGCCCCCTCAGGGGCTATACCTCAACCGCATTTGGTATGAGGGCGAGGTCGGAGAAATGATGGCAAAGTGAGAGAAGAATTAATATTGTTTTTCTCTCCCTCCGTCTTCGCCTAAAGGCGAAGCCACCTCCCTCGTCAGAGGGAGGCAAGAAACTGCGCTTTCAGTTTATTAAGGCGCATGAAATTCCATCGCGCCTACCCCGGCGACCTATATTTGTTCATATTTAATCTGTATAATTGGAAATGAAAAAGAGGGATGAGTATGAAAGGCATAATTGACATTCTGATTTTGATAATTCTTGTATGCGGCCTTTGGACCGGCTACAAAAAAGGCCTCATCATGGGCATTCTCGGCATGCTTGTGCTGATGGTTTCCATCTATGGCGCAAACCTGCTTTCCAACACCTTCTCCTACGACGTTGTTGTGGCTTTGAAGCCCTTCGCCGCAGGCTTTGTCGAGGACAAAATCGAAGGCGAGGACGGCGCCGTGGAGTCCCTTGGCTGGGAAAATGAGAA
>JAFYUG010000347.1 GCA_017558545.1 Oscillospiraceae bacterium
CCTGCCTCGCTTTGCGAGGCTTCCCCCCTTGAAAAAGGGGGGCTTTAAATGCGTAATCTTAATTTTTCGCACACCCGTAGGGCACGACGACTCGGCGCGCCGCATAGGGGGGTACGGATTGCCACAGCGCCTACGGCGCTTCGCAATGACTATATTTTTTGCTCTGCGCCGATTGTAGGGGACGGCGTCCTCTTTCGTCCCGAATTGAGCGTATCTCTTTTTTGCCAATCCCTCAGTCAAAAATCTTCGATTTTTGCCAGCTCCCTTTACACAAGGTAGCCCTTAAAGGAATTGATAAATAAAAAAGCTCCGAAGGGATTTTCCTTCGGAGCTTTTAATATGTACTGTCTTTCTTACTTGGCCTCGGCCTTCTGCTTTTTGATGCAGGCGTTGATGATGATGAAAATCACGATGGTGACAACTGCGGAGAGAGCAGCCATGATGAAGGTGAGGGTGTAAGCGCCGGTGGCGGCGTACATTGCGTTGGAGATAGCGTTGAATACGATGGAGCTGAGACCCAGAGCCAGCATGATGACGCCGTAGTTAGCGCCGGAGTTCTTGGGACCGAAGAAGTCGGTGCTGGTGGCGGGGTTAACAGCAGCGGGGCCGCCGTAAGCAAAGGCGGTTACAAGGATGACAACGAAGTATGCGTACTCGCCAACGAAGATGAGGAGCAGAGCGCAAACGGCGGTGATAACGGAGAGAATGTGCATGGTGTTGATGCGGCCGAGCTTATCGGAGAGAGAAGCCATGATGAGGCGGCCTGCTGCGTTGAAAAGACCGGTGAGGGAAACGCAGGTGATGGCCAGAGCCTCGGTGAGTCCGCGCTCAACGCCAAGACCCTTGATGAGGGGAGTTACAAGGTTCCAGGTGCCGTTATAGAAGAAGATGCCGAAGAAGAGGCACCAGAAGGGCAGGGTATTGATAGCCACGGAGAGGGGCATATCCTTGGTGTCGATGGAAGTCTTCTTGGGAGCGGGGATGGGCAGAGTGGAGAGATACTCTGCGGAGGGGAGCTTAACGAACAAGCTGGCAACAAGACCAACAACAAGGAAGACGATGGAGAGTATGCGGAGGGTGGTGCTGATGGTCATAACGCCCAGCATCTTGCCGATAATGGGGGAGAAAACAACGGTGGCAAGGCCGAAGGTGGAGGTGCCAAGGCCGGAGGCGAAGCCGCGGCGATGGGGGAACCACTTCTGAATGCCGGAGATAACTGCGCCATAGGTGAAGCCGCAGCCGATACCGCCGATGATGCAGTAGGTTACATAGAAGCCGATGATGCCTGCGCCAACGGGGATGAAGGAGCTGGCGAGGATGCCGCCGCCGAAGAGGATCATGCCAAGCATGCAGACCTTCTTGGGGCCGATTTTGTCGTTGAGAGCGCCGCCGGCGAAGTTACCGACGCAGAAAGCAAAGAGCATGAAGCTGGCGACGAGGTTGACAGCGCCGTCTTCCCACATGTAGTAATCTATGGTTGCTTTTTTCAGAACGCTCCAAACATAGAGAATGCCCACGCAAAGCTGTGCCACCAGAAGGGCAACAACGGGGACAATGGGAGATTGTTTTTTAGCCATAATTTTACCTCAATTCAATAATTGTTCACCCTGCATTATCGCAAAAATCCCAAGATTTTTCAATAGTTTTCTTAGCTTTAATTAATAATTTGTCTTTTTTTATAAGTGAGCTTTTCAAAAGGGGCGGCAGATGTTAAAATTGACCCATAAAGAATTTTTCAACGGAGGATATGAGGGTAATTATGAAGAAAATAAGCACCTGTCCCGTCTGCTCCCGCCGCTGCACCATGGAGATAGAAGTTGAAAACGGTCAAATGCTCTCTCTTCGGGGCAAAAATGACGAGGGCTTTGAGCATTGCAGCGCCCTTTGCCCCAAGGGCATTCGCGCCATCGAATACAGAAACCGCCCCGACCGCATCCTCTCCCCCCTGCGCCGTGTTGGAGAAAGAGGCGAGGGCAAGTTTGAAGAAATAAGCTGGGATGAGGCTATTGAGGAAATTTCCCAAAAGCTCCTGACCCTCAGAGAAGAGAGAGGAGCATCCTCCGTGGCCTTTTTCGCAGGCTACACCAAGTGGTTTCGCCCATTGCTCCAGCGCTTTGCCGCATATTTCGGCAGCGTGAATTACGGCACGGAGTCCAGCTCCTGCCAGCGCTCCGCCATTATGGCCAACATCTGCGATACCGGCCTGCAGGCTGCCCCCGACTATGAAAACGCAGGGGTAATTCTGGCCACCGCCCGCCGCCGCTTCCAGCCCCCTTTGAAGGCTGCTGTGAAAAGAGGCGCTAAGTTTATCGTGGTGGACTGCGGCGAAAGCCCCGAGATAAAGTCCTTGGCCACGGTGCACCTGCGCCCCCGCCCCGGCACGGATATAGCCCTTGCCTACGCCATAGCGAGGGAGCTTATTATCTCGGGCAAGGTGGATGAGGATTATATCTCCCGCCATGTCCACGGCTATGAGGCCTATGCCCGCCGCGCCATGGAGTATAGCCCCGAAGTGGCTGAGGCTCTTACGGGCATTCCTGCCAAGGACATAGTCACCGCCGCAGGCATTATTGGGGAAAATTTGCCCCTCAGCATATTCGAGGGCTTCACGGGGCTTATCCACCACCGAAACGGTATGCAGGCCGTCCGCGCATGGGAGGCCTTGGGGGCTATCACCGGCTCTTATGGCCGTCCCGGCGGCAATATGCCCGTGGCCAGACTGCGCTGCGATGGCTACGGTGAGAGCAATTTTAGAAGCTTCGAGCTATCCCACCCCTTTGAAATGGATAGGTCGGAGCGCATAGGCAGTGAGCGCTTCCCCCTTTGGAGCGCCCTTTTGGACGAATGTCAGGCCATGGACTTCCCCGCTGCCGCCGAAAATGGCACTCTTCGGGCTATCTTCGCCCTTGGCATGAACGCAAGAATGTTCCCGAATAGCGAGGGAATATTTGAAATGCTGAAAAAGCTTGATTTCTTCGTTAACTGCGATGTGTTCCTCAGCGATACCTGCCGCTATGCGGATATAGTCCTGCCTGCCGCCGTCAGCTTTGAGCGCCGCCAGCTGGCCACGGTGAAGTTTGACTCCATGGTATATCTTCAGGAGCCGGTGGTGGAGCCTCTTGGCCTTGCCCGCAGCGACCATGAAATTTTGGCTATGCTCTCCCGCAAAATGGGTCTCGGTGACGAGATTTTGGAAGGGGAGCGGGAAAAGGTTTGGGAATTTTTGCTCTCCGGCACGGGCATAAGCCTCGATGAGCTTAAAGAGAGAGGCCGACCCGTGGCCATTCCTCCCGTGAAAAAGCCCCTGCCTCTGGAAGAAGGCTTCCCCACACCCAGCGGAAAGTTCGAGCTTAGCTCTCTGCACATAGCTCCCTTTGCCCATCTTGACCCCTTGCCCGACTTTTTTGACCCCCTTGGGGATCAGGATAGGGAGGCTTACCCCCTCTGCCTTATGGCAGGTGTACGAACAGAGCGATATGGCCATGCTCTCCATTGCCGCACCCATACTGTCCCCGAAATCCGCGCATTGCGTCCCGAGGCCGCCGTGGATGTCCATCCCGAGGACGCCGAGGCTCTCGGCATAAGTAAGGGCGACAGAGTCAGCCTTGAAAGCCCTTGGGGAGCAATAGAGGTGGGCGTGGATATTGATGACGGCCTCCTGCGAGGCTGCGTGAATATGTACCACGGTTATAGCGAGGCGGATGTAAATACCCTCATCCCGGCCCATTACCTTGACCCCAATTCCGGCTTCCCCGGCTATAAGGCCATAGCTTGCAGAATAAGGAAGGTTTAAAGGCTTCTCCTCGAGGAGAAGGCTTTAAAGAAGAAAAACCCGATAGCCTTTTGGCTATCGGGTTTATGATTTATTATTCTCCAAATGCCTTTCCGAGGCCGCCCCATTTTTCCATGAAGATGCCCTCGTCCATGAGCTTCAGCTGGGGAGAAACTGCCAAATCGAAGTCCACATTGGCAAGGATGTCCTTTTCAAGGTCAATGCCGGGTGCGATTTCAATAACGGTCATCTTGCCGTCCACAAGGCGCATAACGCAGCGCTCGGTGACATAGATGACGTCCTGACCGGGCTTGATGTACTTACCCGCGAAGGTAATCTGCTCAACGGCCTTGACTATCTTCTTAACCTTGCCCTCCTGCACTATGGTGAGCTTGCCGTCGCCTATGGCGAGCTTAGCCTTGCCCATGAAAGTGCCGCAGAAAACAACCTTGGGAGTGGCGTTGGTGATGTCGATAAAGCCGCCGGGGCCGGTGAGGCGGGGGCCAAACTTGCTGACGTTGACATTACCCTCCTCGTCGCATTCGCCCATGCCAAGGCAGGTCATGTCCAGACCGCCGCCGGAGATAATGTCGAATATGGAGCCGTGGTCAATAACGGCCTCGGGGTTGTAGCTGCTGCCGAAGTTGGGCAGAGCGCAGGGCACGCCGCCCACCATGCCGGACTCGCAGCACATGGTAATGCGGTCAATATAGCCTTCCTCCGCAAGAATGTTGCCAACGTCGGCGCTCATGCCAACGCCAAGGTTGAGGACATAGCCTTCCTTGACCTCGGCGGCGCAGCGGCGGGCAATAACCTTGCGCTCGCTGAGAGCAAGGGGAGGAATGGCCTTGAGAGGGCGGCGAATTTGGCCGGAGAAGGCAGGCTCGAAATAGCGGCCCTCGGTCTGCCAGCAGGCCATGGGGTCGGTGGCCTCAACAACATAGTCCACCAGTATGCCGGGGATTTTAACCTCTTTGGGAGGAATAGTGTCGTTTTTGGTGATGTATTCAACCTGAACGATGACTATGCCGCCGCTGTTCCTGGCAGCAGATGCAACGGCCAAGCCCTCGTTCACTATGCCCTCGTGGAGGAAGGAGATGTTGCCGTTTTCGTCGGCAATAGTGCCGCGAAGCAGAGCCACATCAAGGGGGAAGGACTTATAGAAAAGGTATTCTTCGCCGGCGAAAGTAACAAGCTCCGCAACGTCGCTCTTGGTGCACTCATTCATGCGGCCGCCTTCAAGACGGGGGTCAACGAAGGTGCC
>JAFYUG010000348.1 GCA_017558545.1 Oscillospiraceae bacterium
CAGCTGGGCGATCTGCAGACGGGTGATGTTGCCGCTGAGATTCACGTTGCCGGTGACCCAACCCTTCTGCTGGGCATAGGCCAGATAACCGCTGAAGGTGTGGCCGCCTGCCAGAGGAGCCTTTTCGCCGTGACCGGCAGCCAGAGTGACCAGCTTCAGAGCAGCACCGTAGGTGATGGTGTTGTTGGGCTTGAAGCTGCCGTCGGTGTAACCGCCGATGACGCCGGCGTCAGACAGCTCGGTAACATACTTGTAGCACCAGGTGGAGGAGGTGACGTCGGAGAACTTCTTCACGCTGTTCACAACGCCCAGAGAGAAGGAACCCATAGCGATGGGATTGCCGGAGGCGTCATAGCTTATATCCACATTACCATACTTAACAAGCTTGTCCCGCCAGCCGCTTTCGGCATAGCTCCACGTTTTGCTTTCACCGCCGCCGGATTTGGTGAGAATATTGCCCGCGCTGTCGTAAGTATAGGTATATTCTGTGCCGTCAATGGTCTCCTTTAGCATCTGGCCTTGATCATCATAGGTATATGCACGATCATCTGAGCCGGTGATTTCTGTAATATTGCCAACAGCATCGTATTCATAGGTGTAGCTGTTTATCGTTGCGCCGCTATTTGTTTTATTGGTGAGGGTCTGCACAAGGGTGCTTGTGTTGCTCGTGTTTGCCACATCCAGATACGCAAACTCCGCATTCACCATCACTGTGCTGCCTGTGTTTTTGGTCTTTTTGGAAGTGAGGCGGTTAAACCCATCGTATGTATAGGTTATGGGGCCGCCGGGAGTCTCGATATAATCCAGATTTCCGTCAGCGGTCGAATAGTGGTAGGCATAGGCTCTGGCAGAGCCGAGAACGTTGCTCCATGTTGGCGACACACGGTATTTGATGCTGCTGACACGATTGGCGCTGTCATATTCAGAAGAGAAGCTCTGCACGATGGTTGAGCCTGAATACTCTTTCATGCCTATGAGTCTGCCGAGGGAGTCGTAGTTATAGAGGTATATGCGCCCGGTGTCCGCGTCGGAGACCTGTCCAAGGCCGCCCTGACCGTTATAGATGTAGCTGACACTTCCTCTATCATTATAACTAATTTCGCTCACTCTATCAAGAGCATCATAGGTATAAGCTATACTATCTCCATTGGCATAGGTAGTGCTTAGGAGGTTTCCGTTTTGTGCGCCATAGGTATACTTGGCCAGTTCCACACTGCCCACTTTTACAGATGTAAGATTCTTAAATTCGTCGTAGCTCAGGCTATATGTCTGCTGACTTTCGGCACCGCCTTCGGTTTTGCGGCTATATCGGGTAATGTCCGAGAGCATCCCCCCGGAGTAGGTATAACCAAGCCGCACAACGTTGCTTATGCCGCTTTCGCTCAGTCTTCCGTTTGTTGAGGTCAGGGTGTTATATACGGTATTTCCTTCTGCATCTATAACACTGCTGGGAGTACCAAGCTGCTTATTTATTGCAGTAGCGTAATTGTATGTTGTAGTGTTGCCCCTGGCATCAGTTGTTGTATAAGCGAGGTTATTGTTGTTGGTGTAGGTTGCGGAGCTTGTTATGCTCTTACCGCCGAGAGTGGTGCTTGTAATGCTTGTGTTGGTCACATTGCCGGCTGCGCTGTATGTCATCGCCGTGGTAGTAGTGTCGTGACTTATACCGGTTACATTATGCTTACTGTCATAAGTATAGTTATATGTTCCACTGCCCATAGTGACCATCTGCGTCAAGTCTGCGCCGGTATAGGTATAACTCTGCATATTGCTGTCCGTTTGAGCAACAGACATCAGATCGCCATTATCATTATATGCATAGGCAGATGCTTCTTCCCGAACGAGGGCTATGTTGTCAAAATAGACGGTGTTGACGTTATAGTTGTAGTTGAGATAGACGGTCATAATGTTGACCGTTTTACCGCGCTGGGAGGGAACTATGGGCATGGAGAGATACTGCCATTCGCCATAATCCTTGCAGAAAGTTTCCGTGAAGGTTTCTGTGGTATTATCGTCATACTTAATAATAGCCTTGAGGGCAAATCTGTCCGCAGTATTGATAGGACCGGACTCTGCCTTTGCCCAACCGGAAAGCATATAGGTTTCAGAACCGGGAAGATACAAATTTACGGTCTGTGTGGCATTGCAGACGGTGGCGGGGCCGCTTGTCATTTTCATGACATTTGTTTCGTCTGCAGTATCATATTCTATTGTCGCCGCGGTGCGGTTCCAAACGGCATCCCCTTCCATATTGCCGTTTTCCAGAAGGTTTACGTTACTGGGCGCACCCGTTTCACCGATTACGCATGGCTCCACCTGAACATCATCTATATAGACATTTCCGAATCCGGATGTTTGTATATTTATTGGCATGGTATCGCCACTTGCTTGTACTGTTGTCCAAATACGCTCCCAACCATCTGTTTTATAATTGATGCTCTGAACATCATTGATGCTCACCGTGCCGGTTCCCGATGCATTCTCCGTATTTACATAGGCAGAAACCACATAAAACTTACCCGCATCCAGTCCGCCTACAGTCTGCTGTGCTGTTGCTCCGGAAGCAAGCAGATAGGAGTTTTCGCCGGTATGAGCCATGGTGTCAGATATGCTTCCTCCGCTCCAATCGGATGTGTCAGTTTCAAAACCGCCTCTTTTCACAAAGTTCTGAGGCTGAACGCCAACGGAGCTTGCGGTGAGCACCCGGTTATTTTTCAGGCTTGTGCCGCTGTTGCTCTGGTACTTGGCATAATCTGCGCCGTACATCACCTTGCCGTTATAGTTGGTGGTATAGGTGTTCACCGTGCGGCCTGCATAGTCAAAGACTATATGGGTCAGGAGGTTGTCAAGGTCAGCACTGCTTGTGGTATCGGGATTAAAATAGTCGGATGCAGATACCTGTCTGTCGGCACCGGGATAGCAGTAGATCTGCAATCCGTCCACAGTGCCTCTGGCGTGGATTTTAACGCCCACCTGTCCGCCGACCTTTTCGGCAATACCTATTATTCTTCCGTTGGAGCCGAAGGTATAGCTCATTTGGTAGCCGCTTTCGTTGTCCGTTGCCGCGGCAAGCTTGCCGCCATAATAGCCGTAGGAAACAGATTTATTATCTGCATGAGTAATTGTAGTGAGATTTTTTCCGCCTGTCGTCGCGGTATATGTGAAGCTGGTCACGTTGCCCGCACTGTCCGTAACAGAGCTAAGATAGCTGTTGCTGCTATCATAATTAAATCTGGCTATTGTTTCTGTGGTGCCTCCTGCAATAGTGCGGGTAATTTTATCAACTCTTCCCCCGCTTATATCATAGGTGGTCTGGTTGCCGTTGGCGTCCTTAACCCAATAAAGCATGTTATTGTAGAAATACTTGGTGCCGCCATAACGGTCTGTCATTGTATAATTGCTGCCATTCGCCGAGATATAAAGTCCGAGGCCATCTTCGTCGGCATATTTGCCCGCGGCTGAACTCCATGTAAAGTAATGGTTTGTGCCGTCGCCGTCTATGTATACAAGCTTTGCTCCATCGTCGGTACTATGCACCGACTCCATACAGCTCAGTTTCCAGCCCAAGCCAAAATAGCCGTAGTCATAGTTATACACGAAGTCCTGATAATTCTGGGCAGAGGTGGCGGAGTTATATACAAGCGCCACGGATACGGGCATCACCGTACTTGCGTGCTCCACGATAGGCTTCACAAGGGTGAGGTCGCCGCTATAATCGCCCACATAACCCGTTCCGGCTCTGCCAATACTCTGGGTCTGGTAGGTATAGTAGCTTTCAATACCAACCGTGTTGCGATAGTTGATAATAAGAGTGGGGCTGGTGCTGGTTTTGGACATGCAAATATATGCGCAGGATGAAGAAGTCATTGCGCTTTCTTCCATAGCTACAATGGCAAGTCCGTTGTCGCATGTGCCGTTTGTAAACCATCTTACAAACTCGCGGCTTATATCAAAGCCAAATGTTGTTGTGGAGTTGGAAACAGTTGTGTAATCCAGCGCGGTTGTTTTAAGCGCCGGGCAATTTGTCCAGTTTACACTGCCGGACCAATAGCTGCTGCTTGGCTGAAGGGGCTGAGCCTGCAGGATAATACTTGCTCTGCCGTTATTGGAATAGCTGCTTTTCGTAAACTGAAGATATGCGGAAGATACCGTGCTGTTATCCGGAAGTGTGGGTAAATTTACAAGCTTAAATAGCGTGCGGTAGGTGTTGCCGCCGGAGTTTTTGCCTACATATACAACGCTGCTGCTTTGTCTGTCAGATCCAGCGCTGTTTTTTTCTATGTAGGTCACCTTCATATTGCTGCTCTGGTTATACCAGTTCATAGAAGGGTCTATGGTAACAGGGAAAGCACGTCCGTCTGCATTTATCCACTCGGCATCAGCTTCGGTGACAAGGAGATACACTCCGGGCTTGACCTCGATGGGCTCATAGCTCACAAGGTCACTTGCTTCGCCGTTGGCATCGTACATGATCGGGGCTGCTATAGAGTAGATAGGCTCTTCGCCCTTGAGAACAAGTATGCTGCCATCTTCCTGAGGAGCCATTGCCATATTGCCGCCCAGCTCCATCATGAAGGGTAAAACATAGCTTTCCATCTTGCTTTTTACTATAATATTCTCCTTCACATCGTTGCCGATGAGAATATACTCAAGGTCTGCGTTGGGGAAAATGTTCTCGTAAACAACAGAGGAACGGCTTTTTACGGGGTCTATTGCGTCAAAAAGGCTGGTTTTTTCCTCTGCGGTGCTGAGTTCATTGTTCACATTCGCGGCAACTGCGCTCATTTGCAAAGGAGCCACATCTTCTACCAAAGCCAAGGCATCTATAATGCTCAGTTCAGGCAGGGCAGTGACTTCAGATTCAACGGCCTCAGGCTCAATGACCTCAGATTCAATGACCTCAGATTCAATGACCTCAGATTCAATGACCTCAGGTTCAATGACCTCAGGTTCAATGACCTCAGGCTCAATGACCTCAGATTCAATGACCTCAGGTTCAATGACCTCAGGTTCAATGACCTCAGGTTCAATGACCTCAGGTTGCTCTTCGATTATTCCTTCCTGAGGAGATTCTATCGGATTAAGCTCCTCCATCGCCATGCGCTCAACTGTTGCAGCTGCATAAGGCGACATTTTCACTTCGGTATCACCGCTGCCAATGGTAATAAGGGCAACATCGGAGGCCGCCTCGGCGGCAACGCTTATTTTATTGCCGCGCTGCGCGGCGCTGAATTCGGTAGGTTCGGGTATAAGAACAGCATTTTCGTTTGCCTCAAGCTCCAAGCCTTCAATTGCTGCAAGCTCGGGCTGTTCATCCTCCACCGTGGGAGCAACAAGCCGGTTATCTATCTCCTGATAATCTCCGGACTCATCTATATAATGAACCGCATGGCCGTAATCTACGGCTATATATGAGCCATCGGTCATGCGGAAATGTTTGATATTTTCTTCTCTGAGTGATTCATCCTCGAACAATACATCTTCTGCTCCAAAACGGTCTCCCGCGGAAGCTTCGGTGGGGTTTGCGTTATATTCCTCTTCATAGTTTGCTACGGACACTGTCTGGTCTGTCTGCTCAGCGCCTGCCGCTATGGCTGACAGAGGCATAAGCTGAAACAGCATGGTTACTGCAAGCGCAAGGGATATTATTTTTCCAAACCATGTTTTCATGAAAATATCACTCCTTTATACATTTTTAAGTGTTTCTTCGGGCTGACGATTTTGCTCACCAGCTCATTCCCGCATATAGACCACCTCGCCCTTTCTATTTGACACCGATTTTGCGCTATTACCAATTTGTGGTAATTTTACAGGAAAAATATTAAGTAATCTGCATAGATATAATTAAATCTTTGTTACATGGCAGTTGAAAAATAAAGCTCATCTATTAAGACGGGGACATAAAGAATAATCCCGCTACCAAACTAATTCGACAGCGGGAATAATGTCATATGTATGCAAAAACTAAAAAATCGCCATGGCAGAATTCCCTGCCATGGCGATTATATCGTTTATGCGGAAATGGTTCTGATAAGGCGCTTGAAGTCCTCGTCTCCCCACACACCGGGGGTGGGGTAGAGGGGGTTGGCCTCGGCCTTTGCCCATGCGATAATCTGGGGAATGTCCTGCTCCTTGATGCCCTCGATGCCGATGGGCAGATCCATGGCGCGTTTGAGCTGCTCTATCCATTCGATGAACTTGAGAGCCTTTTCCTCACTCGTCTTGCCCTCAATGCCGCAGACCTCGGCAAGCTCGGCAAGACGCTTGTGGGCGGCGGAGCCATACTGGCGCATTACATGGGGCAGAATGGTGGACATTGCAAGGCCGTGGGGAACGCCGTAAAGACCGCCGAGAGTGTGGCCAACGGCGTGGACATAGCCAACGCAGCCGCGGGTGAAGCTTCTTCCTGCGAAGAAGCTGGCGCGCTGCATATTCTGTCTGGCTTCCATGTCGTTGCCGTTGCGGTAAGCGGCGAGGAGATTATCATAGATGAGCTTAACTGCGTCCTTAGAAAGCTTCTTTTCAAGCTTAGTGCAGTAAGTCCAGTTGGTGTAGCTTTCAACGGCGTGGCAAAGAGCATCCATACCGGTGGTGGCGGTTACGAAGGGGGGCAGACCGCGGGTAAGCTCGGGGTCAAGAATTGCGTAATCGGGGATAAGGTGGGGGTCATTGATGGATGCCTTGTGGTGGGTGGCGGAGTCGGTGATAACGGCGGCAACGGTGGTCTCGCTGCCGGTGCCGGAGGTGGTGGGCACGGCGAAGAAGGGGGGAATCTTCTTCATAACCTTCAAAATACCCTGCAGCTTGGCAACACTCTTGCGGGGGCGGACAACGCGGGCGCCTATGGCCTTGGCGCAGTCCATGGGAGCGCCGCCGCCGAAGGCGATGATGGCCTTGCAGCCGTTTTCCTTGTAGGCCTTGAGACCTGCTTCAACATCGTCGCTGGTGGGGTTAACTTCTATATCGTTGAAAATGGTGTAGGCAATGCCCAGCTTATCCATGCTGTCCAGCATGGTGTCCAGCAGACCGAGACCCAGCAGGGTTTTGTCGGTTACAACGAGGACATTATCAAGACCCTTTTCCTTTACCATGTTGGCCAGCTTGGCGATAGAGCCGGGGCCTTCAACATAGTCGGGCATATGATAACCCATGAAATAGTGGCCGAGCTTCATAACGGCCTGGAAAGTGCGGCACCAAAGTTTACTCATTTTGTTCTCCTTTCTCTTTTCCAAAGCTCCCATGGCCAAGGGATCGGCTCCGGGAGGAATGAGCTTAACGGCATCAATGGGGCAGCTCTTTTCGCAAAAACCGCAGGCTATGCAGTCATTGGCGTCGCGAAGCTGAGCCACAGTTCTAATATCCCCGTGGTAGGCGGGGGCGGAAATGGTGAGACAATCGTTGGGGCAGCTCTCCACGCAAAGGGAGCAGCCGGCGCATCTTTCTGCGTCAATATAGGGCTTGGGCCATTCGCTGCGCTTGGGGGCCTTGGACATGGTCACGCCCTGCTCATTTTGTATGCACTCCTTGGCGCAAACCTTGGCGCAGGCTCCGCAGCGGATGCATTTTTCGCTGTCTACGCTGTGGCGCTCTTTCAGGGCGCCGGAGATGGCACCAACGGGGCAAATCCTGGCGCAGAGGGTGCAGCCTATGCATTTATCTGTGATGTAATAACTCTTCATGGCATTAACCTCCGCGTACAGGGCTCATGAGCATAACCGTGTCGCCGTCTGCAAGAGCAGCGGACTTCTTGCTCTGAACGCCGTTAATCATGATGATGCAGCCGTCTATGTCCTTTCTCTTCACCTTTGTGCCGGGGTGGGCAGCCTTGGCTGCGGCCATAATCTGGGGATAAAGAGCCTTGACACTCTGAGCTTCCAGCTCCAGCTCCTTGAGGCCTGTGTCCATACGGAGAAGGCCGAAAATTTTAACTTTTACCATTTTTTCGCTCTCCTCCTCACTTGTCGATTTTCAGCTTGCGCAATGTGGCCTTGGTGGGCAGACCGTTCTGATTCCAGCCGCGGGCGCGGTAATAGGTCTTTTTCAGCTTCTCAAGAGGCACTTTGGTGGTAGGATCATCGGGATTCTGGGGCACATCGGTGAGGCGCTTGGGAAGAGTATCGTCAAAGGCGCTTACGCCGAACTTGGCGTTAACCTTGCGCTCAAGGTTATATCCGCGCTCACCGCAGCGCATATACTTGCCGAAGGTCATGGGCATACCAAGGGCATATTTAATCATCTTGGTATGGTGGAATACAGGCAGATGCAAAGCGGCAACGGTGGGGAACTTATTGAGGAAACGCAGCGCCCAGCCAAGATAAGGCACAAGGAAGTTCACCGTGGAGGTGATGGGGCCGTTGGGGCGGGTGAGCAGGAAGCCGGGGAAGAAGGCATAGGAGGTGAAGAGGCACTGGCCGGAGGCGGAAATCATCTCCATGAGGTGTTGGAACATACCCGTTCCGTCTGCCTTGGCATGGGGAGTCTGGGAATTTATGTTGAGGCCGAGACCTTCCATAATTACCATGTAGCCGCCGTTGAGGTGGCAGCCGCCGCGGTTGCTGACGGCGTAGCCAAGACCCATACCGACAGCCTTTCGAGGCTCGTATGCGGCCAGCTCCAGACCCTTGGACTGGATGGCAAATTCCTTGCCGCCATATCTTTCGCTGAGGCGGCGGCTGCCGTCGGCCAGCTCTGCGCCTACGCCGCGGCGATAGGCGATGTCCTCCCAAATGGCGGAAATGCCGTCGGTGTCGCCAAAGCGAAGACCGTTATCCCAAAGTCCCTTTTCGTTGGCCTCCATTGCATAGGCCAAAGTGCTGGCGGCGGAAATGGTGTCCATGCCCAGCTCGTCCAGCTCGTTATTCCAGCGGAGAATTTTCTCAAGGTCGTTGTTGAGAATGCCGCCGCCAAGAAGGCCTAGGGTTTCAAGCTCGGGGCCTTTAACCTCGTGGCCGCATACATTAACGGTGCGGGCGCACTTGATGGGGCAGCTGAGGCAGCCCTTGTTTACTATGTTGTGCTCCTCGGCCAGAGTTTCGCCGTTGACCTTTTCAAAGTCCTCGTAATGGCCGTAGTTATAGTTCTTGGTGGAGAGAAGTCCGCGCATCTGCATGCTGCTCACCAAGCCTGCTGTGCCCAAACGGGGCAGCTGGTTGCCGGTGAGAGGGTGGTTGCGGAGATACTTAAACCACTTTTTCAGATGGGCGGCGGTCTTTTCGGGGTTGGAGATGGGGATATCGTGGTTGCCGCTGACGGTGATGGCCTTGAGATTTTTCCAGCCGAATACCGCACCAACGCCGGTGCGTCCGCCTGCGCGCTCATCGCTGACAACGGCGGAGTAGAGCACGAGATTTTCTCCGGCAGGGCCTATGCAAAGCTTGCCGAAGCGAGCCTTCTTGCCTGCTTTTGCGGAGAGAAGGTCTGTGAGGGCGTCCTGAGTTTCGGTGGTTTTCATGCCCCAAAGCTCTTGGGCGCTATGGAAAATGAACTTATCGTTGTGGATTTCCAGCCAGCTTCTCTCGGGGCATTTGCCCTTGAGAATAAGGGCATCCATACCCGCCTTTTTCAGATACCATCCGAAGGTGCCGCCGCAGTTGGAGCTGGTGATAAGCCCGGTCTGGGGGGAGAGGGTGGAGAGGTTGAAGCGGGAGGAGCTGGGAGCGCCGGTGCCCGTGAGGGGGCCGGTGGAGATAACGATTAGGTTTTCCTCGCTGAAGGGTCTCTCGCTGCCGCTGAAATTATCATCCAGTATTTTTGCGGCCATCATTTTGCCGCCGATGAACATCTCGCGCTGTTTGTCGGTCCATGGGTATTCCTCGGCCTTGCCGGTAGTGAGGTCAAGTATCATAACCTTGCCCATGTAACCGCCGTAACGACTAAGCATAGTATCCGCCTCCATATCAAACTTTATTATGATAATAGTATAGGTTGCAAAATGCGCTCTGTCAATTTATAATCAACATAATAACAATTTAAAAGGGTAAAAACCATGAATAAATATGATGTTGCCGTTATAGGCGGCGGAGTTCTGGGCTGCTTTGCCGCAAGAGAGCTATGCCGCTATGAACTTAATACGGTTTTGATAGAGGCAAGGGAGGATGTTTGCACGGGAATTTCCCGCGCCAACACCGCAATAGTCTATTCCGGCTATGACACCGCCCCCAATACCCTAAAAACAGAAATGTGCCTTCGCGCCAACGAAAGCTGTCATCTTCTCTGCGCTGAGCTGGGTGTTAAGTTTAAGCGCTGCGGCTCGCTGATGATAAGCCTCGGGGAGCGGGGAGATAAGGTTTTGCGCAAAAAGTATGAGCAGGGCCTTGAAAACGGCGTTCCCGATTTGAAACTTCTTAGCGGCGAGGAGGTCTGCGCCCTTGAAAAGGGGCTTACGGACAAGGTGACTCTTGGCCTTCTCTGCCCCGGCACCGGCACAGTTAACCCTTGGGAAGTGTGCATAGCTGCCTATGAAAATGCTCTCCATAATGGCCTTCATAGCCGCCTTGGTGAAAAAGTTCTCTCCATAGAAAAGCCGGATGAGGGCTACGCGCTGCAAACAGACAAGGGCGAAATTTTCGCAAAGGCCATTGTGAACTGCGGCGGCCTTTATAGCGCTGAAGTGCGGGAGATGTGCCACCGTCCCGAAGTGCGTATTTTCCCCAAGCGAGGGGACTATCTCATTTTCGATAAGTCCGAAGGAAATGTCCTCAGCCGCGTCATATTCCATGAGCCTGAGGAAAAGGGCAAGGGTCTCACCGCTGTTCCCACTGTGGACGGCAATCTGCTTGTTGGCCCTTCGGAGCTGCCTTTGGATGGGGAGTGGGACTTTGCCACAACAGAAGAGGGAATGGATTTTCTCATGTCCCTTTGCGAGGAAATTTTGCCCTCTCTTAATAGGGATAAGCTCATCCGCTCTTTCGGAGCTATTCGCCCCAATCCTTTCCATGTGACGGAAAAGCCGGACGGCAGCTACGAGAGGGAGAAAAGAGGCATAAATTCCTTCACCATTCTCTCCGATGATGAGGGGGCTTTCCTCAGCCTCATAGGCATAAAAACTCCCGGTCTCACCTGCTCCCATGAGCTTGGAGAATATATTTCCGCAAAAATCGCGGAAAAGCTCAATGCGGAGAAAAAAGAAAGCTTTGACCCCATTCGCCCAGCCCCCATATCCCTTGCCAAGGCAAGCGCCGAGGAGCGGAAAAAGGCGGCGGAGGCTAATCCCCTCTATGGCCGCATAGTTTGCCGCTGCGCAGGTATAAGCGAGGGGGAGGTTGTGGACGCCATTGCCCGGGGCGCAAAAACTCTTGACGGCGTGAAACGCAGAGCGGGAACGGGCATGGGTCGCTGCCAAGGCGGCTTTTGCTCCACGAGGATAATGGAAATCCTTGCCCGGGAGCTGGGAGTGTCCCTTTCCGAGATTAGCAAAGACGGGGGAGAGAGCTTTGTAGCGGGAGGATGCTGCCATGAATAAATATGATGTTTTGGTGGTTGGCGGCGGCGCTGCAGGCATGGCCGCGGCCCTCTCCGCCAAGGAAGCTGGAGCTAAAAAGGTGCTCATTTGCGAAAGAGAGCCCTCCCCCGGCGGCATTTTGCGCCAGTGCATACATAATGGCTTCGGCCTTGGCTATTTCCACGAGGATTTAACGGGCACGGAGTATGCCCACCGCTTCATTTCCCGCCTTGAAAATAGCGAAACCGAGTTTCGGGGCGATACCACGGTGCTGGAAATCCGCCCTGACCGAACTGCCCTCATCTCTTCCTTTGGCTGCGTTGAGGAAATCGCCTTTGATAAGTGCCTTTTGGCCACCGGCTGCCGTGAGAGAGCCATTGGCTCCCTGCCCGTCAGCGGTACCCGACCGGCAGGCGTTTTCTCCGCAGGCACGGCTCAGAAAATGGTTAATCTCATGGGTCTTGATGTAGGAAGGCGTATAGTAATTCTGGGCAGCGGCGATATAGGTATGATAATGGCTCGGCGCTTTTCCATTTTGGGCAAGGAAGTTGTGGCCATGGTGGAAAAAGAAGCTTGCCTCGGCGGCCTTGTGAGGAATGTGCAAAACTGCATTGAGGCCTATAATATCCCCGTTCTCACCCGCTCAACGGTCACGAAAATCCACGGCAGAGCAAGGGTGGAGGCTGTCACGGTGCGTGATTTACTCAGCGGGGAGGAGCAGACCATCCCATGCGATACTCTTATTGTTTCCGTTGGCTTAATTCCGGAGCGGGAGCTTGTAGATGGCTTTGAGGAACTGCCAAGCTGGCTTGCCCTATGCGGCAACTGCGAAAAAGTGTACGAAATCGTGGACTCCGTCACGGTTCAGTCGGAGAAAACCGCGAGAGAAATATTGTCTGATTAACTCTTGGAGGACCGGAACAAGAAGAAATTTTTATCATGCATTTTGATAGTCTTGGCGCTGCTTGCGCTGCCCGTAATGGCTTTCGCCGATAATAGCGACGAAGGCTCCGCCGGCGAGGGCGCGCCCCAGAGCAGCGCAAATCCCTTCGCCGATGTTGCCGAAAGCCAGTATTACTATGACGCTGTCCTTTGGGCCGTTGAGAATGGTATAACCACCGGCATGAGCGCAAACTCCTTTGCACCCAATGCCACCTGCACAAGAGGACAGATAGTAACCTTCCTCTATAGAGCATATCAGTAAAATAACCAACACCGCCTATGGAAAAAGCCATAGGCGGTGTTTTTTTGTTTTCAAGACCTTCCCTTGGGGGAAGGTGGCACGGCTGA
>JAFYUG010000349.1 GCA_017558545.1 Oscillospiraceae bacterium
CCCCTGACAAGGGGAGCCTACCCAAAACCTACATACAGCAAAACCGACCTATGATTGCAATTATTGGTCGGTTTAACTGTTTTACGATCACACGTGGAATGCTGGGAGCTTTTTTCAGCCTGTCAAAAAACTATGCTGCCATCTTACGAGATAGAGTAGCGGGGGCGTGTGTAGGGAGCAAAGGGCCCCCTGCACGTTAAAATCAATGCATTTTTGAGCGAAAATCGCTCAAAATGCTTTTTTTGCCTCTCACCTTTGGGGAGCGCCTTTTGAACGTTCCCCTCCTTATTCGACAGAATTTATGGGCTTTGTGACTTATAATAAGCTCATACCGAAAGAAAAAGGAGGAAAAATCATGGCTCATGCTGCAAACAAGCGGCTTATGCGCTCCGTGGCCTACATACCCATCGAGGACATTGTTCCCGGTCAGATGCAGCCGAGGCGCAATTTCTCAAGGCAGGCTTTGGAGGAGCTGCGCGATTCCATATCTCAGCACGGGGTTATCCAGCCTCTCACCGTGCGCCCCCGTGGGGATGGCTTTGAGCTGATTGCAGGAGAGCGCAGGCTCCGGGCGGCCAGGATGGCAGGGCTTTACGAGGTGCCATGCATCATCATGGACGTGGACATGGAGAAATCCGGCATAATTGCCCTTATCGAAAATATACAAAGACGGGACTTGGATTTTGTGGAAGAGGCCGAGGGCATAAGGGCGCTGACCCAGCTTTTCGGCCTAAGTCAGGAGGAGGTTGCCCGTGCCCTTGGCAAAAGTCAGAGCGCCGTGGCCAACAAGCTGAGGCTGCTGCGCCTATCTCCCGCTATTTTGGAGCGCCTTCGCGCCGAAGCCCTCACAGAGCGCCACGCAAGGGCGCTATTGCGGCTGGAGGATGAGCAGGCGCAGCAGCAGGCGCTGGATTTTATCATAGACCAGCGGATGAACGTTGCCGCCGCGGAGGATTATATCGCGCGGCTGGCCGCCCCCAAGGTGGAGAGCGAAGCGAAGATGCCGCGGCGCAAAAGCCTTTTTGTTATGAAGGATGTCCGGGTTTTTATGAATAGTCTTAACCGCAGCCTCGATTTGGTAAGGCAAGGGGGCATTGATGCCACCCTCAGCCGCGCGGAAACGGAAAGCGACTTGGTGCTGACAGTGAGGATACCGAAAGGACGAGGGTGATGGGGGAGCGCCGCCTATGGCGGCAATGAATTGCCCTTTGGGCATGAATTGGTAAAACCATGAATTGCCTGCGGCATGAATTGCGCCTAAAGGCGCATTGTAATGTAGGGTAATTCAATTCATGGGGTGAAGCCCCAATTTATGAGCCCTTGGCTCAATTCATGATGCGAAGCATCAATTCATAACGTAGGGGCGCTCCTGTGTTCGCCCGTTCCGCTTTTAAAGCCCCCCTTTCCAAGGGGGGAAGCCTTGCAAAGCAAGGCAGGGGGGATAAAGCTAAAAAATAGCTTATATTTAAGTTCGGCGTAATCCTTACCCTTATCCCCCAGTCTGCTTCGCAGACAGCCCCACTTAGTTCCCTCCTCGCGGCG
>JAFYUG010000350.1 GCA_017558545.1 Oscillospiraceae bacterium
CCAAGATCCACATCATCGCAGCCTATGTTATCTCCAGCGCCTCCGCTGCCATCGGCGGCATGGTTCTCTGCTGCATGAATATGCAGGCTGCATACTCCACCGCAAGCGGCTATGAAGGCAAAGTTCTCACCGCAATGGTCGTTGGCGGCATCAACCTGGCCGGCGGCGAAGGCAAGGTTTCCGGCGCTATCTTCGGCGCTCTGCTTGTTGGTATTATCAACAACATCCTCATTCTCCTGAGCGTTCCCGCAACCTATCAGAACTTCGTTCAGGGCGTTATCATTGTTTGCGCCGTTGCTCTCAACGTCTATACCCACAGAAGAAGTCTGGGTCTCACCGGCGTCAACAAGCACATCTTTGCCGCTCCCGCAAACAAGGACTAATCCACCTCTACCGCTTCTATTTTTACGGAGGAATCCCGAAATATGAGTAATCTTAAATATCCCCATCTGTTCAGCCCCATAAAGATAGGCAATCAGTACTTCAAAAACAGACTTTTTGCCGCCCCCACCGGCTGGATAGACCTTGATAAAGGCGGAATGTATAATAAGGACGCCGCTTACTACTATGGCCGCAAGGCCATGGGCGGCGCCGCCGCCGTAACGCTGGGCGAATGCAACGTGGACGGCGAACAGGGCACCGGCTTCGGCTATGCAGTTAAGCTGGATAGCTGGTTTTCCGAAGGCCCCTATGTTCTCCACGGCATTTCCCGTGTTGTTGAGGAAGTTTCCCGCTATGGCGCAGTTTGCTCCGCCGAGCTTATCCACGCCGGTATGTATGCAAACCGCTGGCAGGTGCCTCCCGGAATTGCCTACGGCCCCGTTGAGTGCATAGACCGCGACGGCAGACATGTTCAGGAAATGCCCGAGGAAATCATTGAGCGCGTTATCGGCAAGTTTGCCTCCGCCGCCAAGTTCCTCAAGAGCATAGGCTTTGGCATGGTCATGGTTCACGCAGGCCACGGCTGGCTGCTCCACCAGTTCCTCTCTCCCAAAATCAACACCCGCACCGATAAATGGGGCGGCCCCAGCATAGAAAACCGCACCCGCTTCCTCATCGCCGTTTTGGACGCCATCCGCGAGGCCGTTGGCCCCGGCTTCCCCATCGAGTGCCGCATTTCCGGCTCCGAGTGCTATGACGGCGGCTTCGACATTGAAAACGGCATTGCCGTTGCCAAGATGATTGACGGCCACTGCGACATTATCCATGTCAGCGCCGGCAGCCACGAGGTTGAAGAGGTTTTCACCGTTACCCATCCCTCTATGTTCCTTGCCGACGGCTGCAACGTTCAGTTTGCCGCCGCCATCAAGCCCCATGTTAAGAAATCTCTGGTTGCAACTCTGGGCGGCCTTGTTGAGCCTGCTCAGATGGAAGAAATTCTGGCCTCCGGCAAGGCCGACATCGTTGAGTCCGCCCGCGGACTGATGGCAGACCCCGATCTGCCCAACAAGGCCCGCGCCGGCAAGGAGGAGGACATCAACAAGTGCCTGCGCTGCCTTGCCTGCTTCTCCAACCTCATCAACACCGGCCACTTCCGCTGCGCCATCAACCCCGAAACCGGCCGCGAAACCGAGAGATTTGAGGGCGCTCCCCTTCATAAGCGCCGCGTTGTTGTTGCAGGCGGCGGTATGGCAGGTCTGCAGGCAGCCATCAGCTGCGTTCAGAGAGGCCACGAGGTTATTCTTCTTGAAAAGACCGATAAGCTGGGCGGCGCACTGCGCTGCGAGGAAAATGCCCCCTTCAAGTCCCGCGTGAAGGAATACATGGATGCTCAGGCTGCCCGCGCCTACAAGCTGGGCGTTGACATCCGATTGAACACCGAGGCCACTCCCGAGGCTGTTGAGGCCTTGAAGCCCGACGCCGTTATCGCCGCTCTGGGCGCGGTTCCCGCAAAGCCCCCCATCCCCGGCATTGACGGCAAAAA
>JAFYUG010000351.1 GCA_017558545.1 Oscillospiraceae bacterium
CGTGACTGAGGGGTAGTTCTCTCCCTCCGTCAAAAATCAAAGATTTTTGCCACCACCCTCTGACGAGGGAGGTGGCACGACGAAGTCGTGACGGAGGGATTGCGCGATATAGCCTTACATCCCCCAAAGTAGTTTCGGCGAAATCGTAGTGCGGTAACAATCCCTCAGTCAAAAATCAAACGATTTTTGACAGCTCCACTTAGTTCCCTCCTCGCGGCATAGCCGCTGCGGTCGGATGCTAAAAACATGCCACTGGCACGTTTTCTTAACGCCCCGACACAAGGGAGCCTTTAAACGCACAAACCTCCCCCTGCTTCGTCATTGCGAAGCGCCTTTAGGCGCTGTGGCAATCCGTACCCCCAACTAAAAACCCGACCTATGGTTTCCATAGGTCGGGTTTAATTTATTATTCCTTATTCCTCAAAAAGACCGGCCAGTTCGTCAACCAGAGTGCCGAAATATTCAAGAGCATCGTTGACGGGCTTGGGGGAGGACATATCCACGCCTGCAATTTTCAGCAGAGAGATGGGATCGGCGCTGCCGCCGGAGGAGAGGAAACGCTTATAATCTTCAATGGCGGGAGTGCCCTCGTTGATTATGCGCTTTGCAATGGCAACGGCTGCGGAGAAGCCGGTTGCATACTGGAAAACATAGTAGTTATAGAAGAAATGGGGAATTCTTGCCCACTCAAGAGCAATGCCATTGTCGGAAACCATGTCGGGACCGAAATAGAGCTTGTTGAGGGCGTGATATTCCTTGCAAAGCACATCGGCGGTGAGAGCAACGCCGCTTTCGCTGAGATTGCCCATAATGCGCTCAAATTCGGCGAACATGGTCTGGCGGTAAATAGTGCCCTTGAACTCATCGAGGAACTGGTTGATGAGATATGCCTTGGTGTTCTTATCCTCGGTCTTGCCCAGCAGATAATGCATAAGCAGTACCTCGTTGCAGGTGGAGGCAACCTCGGCCACGAAAATAACATAGCTGGCGGTGCAAACGGGCTGAGCCTGAGTGCTGAGATAGCTATGGAGAGCATGACCCATTTCATGAGCCAAGGTGAACATGGTGGAGAGATTATCCTTATAGTTCATAAGAACATAGGGATGGGGACGGCCACCGCCGGTGGAGTAAGCGCCGGTGCGCTTGCCAATGTTTTCGTAAACGTCTATCCAGCGGTTTTCAAAGCCCTGACGGAGCAGAGCCACATAGTCATCGCCCAAAATGGAGAGGGCATCCAAAATGGTGGCCTTGGCCTCGTCAATGGGAATTTTCTTGGCTGCGTCCGCAACGATGTAGGGATAAACGTCCCACATATGCAGCTCCTCCACATTGAGTAGCTTTTTGCGGAGGGCAACATATTTATGCATCTTGTCCAGATTATTGTGGACAGCGTCTATGAGGTTGTGGTAAACCTCGGGGGGGACCTCCGTGCGGTGGAGGGCGGCTTCAAGGGTGTTGGGATATTTTCTGGCCTTGGCAAAGAAGCGCAGCTGGTTGAACTGGGCGTCCACTGTGGCGGCAATGGTGTTCTTGAATTCGCCGAGTCTGCCATAATAGGTTTCAAAAACCTTCCGGCGGAAGTCGCGGTCGTTGCTTTCAAGAAGGGAAGTGAGAGTGCCGTTGGTGAGGGGGTGCTCAACTCCGTCGGCATCGGTAACGCTGGGGAAGGTCAGCTCAGCATTGCGGAAAATGCTGCCGATCTGGTCGGGAGCGGTACCCATCTGACTGGCGGCGGCAAGCATCTGCTCCATCTCGGGGGAGAGGGTGTGCTCCTTCATGCGGCGCAGCTTCTTGATGGGACGGCGATAAACTTCCAGCTCAGGCTCCTGAGCGAAGAACTCTTCCAAAACTTCATCGGGAATGGCCATAATTTCAGGGTTGGAGAATGCGGAGGCGCTATATGCGTTGATGTGGCTGGTGCGAGCCTTGCTGATAAAGTCAAGATAATGGCTGTTGGAGGTGTCCTGGTCGCTGCTGCAGCTGGCATAGCGGTGCAGGCGGCCTATGCGAATAGCCAGTTCATCCTCAAGACGCATATATTCAAGGAGCACGGCAGGGGAGGAGCCAAGCTTGCCCTTGAATGCTTCCAAACGGGCGGGGAACTCCTTCTGAGCCTCATATTCGGCCAGCCATGCTTCGTCATTTTCAAAAAGATCGCTGAGATCCCAAGTGTCCTCCACGGGAACTTCACAGCGCGCAAGTATCTTTTTTGCTTCCATGTTTATTACCTCCACTTTAGTGAATTAAATAGCTGCATTTATTGTACCATAAAAAATCCGAATAATCAACTGCCTTTAATCCACTACAAATGTTGAAAAACTCATGCTATAATTTATCCATGTAATTCAAAAAAGCTTCGGAAAAGTCAAGTTTCTAATTAATGGAAGGAGATAGAGGCAATGCTCAAGCCGACGGTAATTGTTTGCGATGCCGAGCGCGATGTTCGCGCCAACATCAAAAGCTACCTCCACGGAGATAATTACGAAGTTGTGTTGACTCAGAGCGGAGAAGAGCTTTTAAATGGGCTCACATGCCTCAATTGCGACATTGTCATTATGGAAAGTGTCCTTCCCGACAGGGACGGATATGAGCTTTGCAGAGAGATACGCGCAAAATGGAATGTTCCCATTATTTTCCTGAGCCGCAGGCACGAAGAGTTTGACCGAGTGCTGGGGCTTAAGATGGGCGCAGACGACTATCTCGGCAAGCCTTTTTCCCTGCGTGAGCTTTCCGCAAGAGTGGAGGCGGTTTTAAGAAGAAGCAAGGCTGTTATTCTCAGCGATAAAATCAAGCTTGGGGAGCTGACTATTTATCCGGAATCCTATGCTGTTTCCGTAAACGGCGAGAGCGTGGATATGATTCCCTCGGATTTCAAGCTGCTGCTTTATCTCGCCAATAATCTGGGCAAGGTTATAGGAAGAGAAAAGCTCATTGACGCCGTTTGGGGCATAGATGCCAGCGCGTCTCAGCGCAGCATTGATACCCAGATAAAGCGAATAAGAAAAGCGATTTATCGGGATGATGTGCATTTTGCCATCAAGTCTATCTATGGCGTTGGCTACAAAATGGAGCTTATAGAAAATTGAATTTGAAAAAGTCATCCTTTTTAGAGGGATGACTTTTTTGCTTTTTAAGAGAAAAAGTAGTATTCTTCCGATAAAAATTTTTTATTACACATTGTTGACAAATTTCAATTGAATAGTTGCCACAATTGTGATGTATAGTGAAAGTGTTGTAATAGCACGAGGCTTGCATTAATAAAATTCGACAAAATAACCAATTGCAGGGGTGCGTTGTAAGCTTGGCATTTTTATTATTAGAGGCTTCGGCTGAAAAGAGGCAACAAAAATTCTTACGGAATGGAGAATGTAGTATGAAAGCAAAGAAATTATTGGCTATCCTGCTCACCATCTGCATGATGGTATCTGTGTTCCCCGCAGCATTTGCTGCTGATGATGCTCTCAGCTTTGCGGCTGCAAGCAAAACCGAACTGACTCCCAAGCTTGATGGCAAGGATATCAAGGTCACCAAGTATGAGGCAGTTTACTGCGCAAACTCCAACAGCGCAGAGCAGAAGCTGGCACTGTTCGTGCCCGAAAATGCCACCGCCGATTCCCCCATTATCTACATGGTGGATAACTCCGGTTGGCGCAGCGATGCTTATGCAGACGTCCAGAATAAGGTCGCCAGCTTCGGTACTGAAGTTCAGGAGCTTCCTCCCTTCATGGGCGGCGGAACTCAGGAAGTAGAAGTTGGTAACTATGTCAGCGGCAGCGATACCGATGCTGTTGGCGAATGCCTTGCAAATGGCTATGTTATCCTTGTAGCCGGTCTGCGCAGCCGCGCTGACGGTCTCACCGGCGAGGAATATCTTGGCCATTCTCCCGCAACCATGGTTGATGCAAAGGCCGTCATCCGTTACATCAAGTACAACGCCGATGCTCTGCCTGCAGGTGATGCGGACAAGATCGTCATCACCGGTACTTCCGGCGGCGGCGCACTGAGCGTAGTCACTGCCGGTTCCGGTAACAGCGAAGACTACTATGCCGGTCTCTATGAAATCGGCGCAGCCGGTATCACCAAGGCTGCAGACGGCAGCTATGTTGACACCCTCTCCGACGATATCTGGGCTACCATCGCTTACTGCCCCATCACCGATCTGGGCAACGCCTGTGCAGCATACGAGTGGCAGTGGGCAGAGGCCCGCGAGCAGGTAATTGCTGACGATAAGGTTCCCGCCGGCGGTTTCGGCGCCCCTGTATATCCTGAGAAGGATGTGAGAGCAGAAGTTACCGCAATCCTCACCGCAAACTATGAAGAGTATCTCGATTCCCTGGGACTTGAGGCTGTTTCCGCAAAGAACCTTGAAGCAACCATCATTGCTCTGATCGAAGCCGAGATCGCTGAGGCTGTCAAGGAAGTCGGCATCGAGCAGATGAAGAAGGACCTTGACGGTGCTGACTGGCTCGTCATCAATGACGACGGCAGCTTTGAGTACAACTACGAGAAGCACCTCTACTGGGTTGGCACTCAGACCGCATTCAAGGCACCCTCTGCCTTCTCCAATGTGGGTATGACCGCATGGGCAGGCAACATGAACGAAGATGACCTCTTTGGCACTCGCAGCGATGCATACAGCCCCTTCAATGAGTATGCATGGAATAATGACAATACCGAAAACGCAGTAGGTAAGGATGACACCGGTCTCACTTGGGACGAGTACCTTGCTACCGATGCAGGCAAGTATCTCCAGCTCCAGACCAAGATGACCTCTCCCATAGAGTATCTGCTCGATGCAGAAGACGGCGACAGCGCTCCCTACTGGTATGTACGCTACGGTCTGGCTGACCGTGATAGCTCCTTTGCCGTTGAAGCAGTTCTCAACGCAGCTATGGAGGCTGATGCATCCATCAAGGATGTAAACTTCGAGTATGCATGGCTGGAAGGCCACGGCGGTGACTACGACGTTCAGGAAGCTTACGCATGGCTGAAGGCCAAGCTGGCTGCCGATGCTCCCGCAGCTGATACCTCCATGAAAACTGCCACTGTTACCAAGCTCACTCCCAAGGTGGATGGCAAAGCTGTCAATGTAACATGGTATGCCGACGATTATCTCACCGCCTCCAACAGCGCAAAGCAGAAGGTAAACGTATATATCCCCGAGAACGCCACCGAGGCTTCTCCCATTATGCTCTATCTCAACAATGCCGGTTGGATGCAGAATGATTATCCCACCAACACCATTGAGGACGGCAAGGATTATGACGGCACCAATGACAGAGTTGGCGTTGCCCTCAAGGAAGGCTATGTTGTTGTTTCCTACGGCTGCCGCAGCCGCACCGATCCCGTTGTTGGCCATTCCCCCGCAACTATGACCGATACCAAGGCAGTTATCCGCTATCTCCGCGCCAATGATGCTCTCATCACCGGCGATATGGAAAGAATAGTTGTAACCGGCACCTCCGGCGGCGGAGCTCTCAGCGTTATTATTTCCGCTTCCGGTAACAGCGCAGACTATTATCCTTCTCTCTATGAAGTTGGCGCAGCCGGCATCACCAAGAATGCCGACGGCAGCTATACCTCTACCATCCGCGACGATGTATGGGCAACTATTGCATACTGCCCCATCACTGACCTTGGCAACGCCTGCGCCGCTTACGAGTGGACTTGGGGCGCAGCTCGTCAGCAGCTTATGAACGCAGGCGCTCTCAGCTATAAGGGTGCAAGCAAGGAGGAAGTTTTTGCCAACTCCGAAGCTCTCGTAGCTCTCTATGAAGAATACATCAATGGCCTCGGCCTTGAAAGTGTATCTGACGCAAATCTCAAGAACACCATCATCGACCTGATGAAGGCTGAAATTGATGAAACCATCAAGGAAATCGGCATCGAAAAGATGAAGGAAGACCTTGGCGGCGCAACCTGGCTGAAGTTCAACGCAGACGGCAGCTATACTTATGACTATGACGCACATTGCGTATGGGTTGCAGAGCAGACCGCTCTCAAGATTGCTCCCGCATTCTCCAATGTTGGTACCGGTTACGGCGAGTTCATGAATGAGGATAACCTCTTCGGCACTGCTGAGGACGTATATTCTCCCTTCAATGAATATTCCTGGGGTCTGGACAAGACCGAAAACGCAGTAGGTCAGGATGATACCGGCCTCACTTGGGATGAGTACATGGCCACCGATGCAGGCAAGGCTCTTGCTCTCCAGATCAAGATGACCAATCCCATTCCTTATCTCCTTGATGCCAAGGAAGGCCAGAGCGCCGAATATTGGTATGTCCGCTACGGTATGGCTGACCGCGATAGCTCCTTCGCTGTTGAAGCAGTTCTCAATGCAGCCATGGAAGCCGATGCATCCATCAAGGATAAGAGCTTTGAATTCGCATGGCTGGAAGGCCACGGCGGCAACTATGACGTTGCAGAGGCCTACGCATGGCTGAAAGATAAGCTTGGCGGCGAGGCAGAAACCGGCTATAGCGACGTTGCAGAAGGCGCATGGTATGCCGATGCTGTCGCATTTGTCACCGATGCAGGCTATATGAACGGCGTTTCCGCCACCGAGTTTGCTCCCAAGGCAACCATTACCCGCGCAATGCTGGCAACCATTCTCTACCGCATGGCCGGCGAGCCCGCTACCGAAAAGGCAGCTGAGTTCAAGGATGTTCCCGCAGGCAAGTGGTACTCCGATGCAATCGCATGGGCAGCAGAGAATGAAATCGTCAAGGGTTATGGCGACGGTCTCTTCGGCACCAATGAAGCCGTCACCCGCGAGCAGTTTGTAACCATGCTCTATCGCTACGCCGAATTCAAGGGCGAAGTTCAGGGCGAAGGCGCAGACATTTCCAGGTTCACCGATGCAAAGAGCATTTCCGCATGGGCAGCCGATGCAGTTGCATGGGCAACCGAAGAAGGCATCATTCAGGGCAATCCCGATGGCAGCTTCAATCCCAAGGGCACCGCAAGCCGCGCAGAAGCCGCTGTTATGTTTGCCCGCTTCTAAAACCTTGTTAAATTAATTTCAGCATATCTGTTCCCAAAGGGAAGGGGGGCTGCGTGGCAAGACGCAGCTCTCCTTTTCTCTTTGTAAAGAAAGTCTTAATTTTTGCCCAATGCCCTTGACAAATGCATTATTTCGGTGAAAATGAATAGTGATATACTATGAAAAGAAATCGGAAAGGGGAGAGCATATGGATAAGAAACTTAAACACGCTCTTATAGTGGTTGGCTTCGGCATTATTCTCTTTAATGCTCTGACCCATTTGGGTACAGTTTTGGAATTTGTTAAAAAGCTGGGCAATCTGGCCTTGCCTTTGATTATCGGCTTTGTATTGGCCTTCGTTCTCAATGTCCCCATGCGCGGCATTGAAAATATGCTGAAAAATCTTTTTAAGGGAAAGAAAAAGGCCCCCGGCAAAAAGCTTCTGCGCCTTGTAAGCTTGTTCCTCACCCTTATTATTCTTGCCCTTGTTATAGTTCTGCTTTCCACCCTCATCATCCCCGAGCTTATTGAAAGCGCCATGAGCCTCTATAATCTGGTTATGGAAAAATGGCCCGAGTGGCTGGCCTATATCCAAAGCTTTGAGTTTGAGTGGGTGAATAACTGGCTTGCAAGCGTGGATATAAGCGCAATTCTCTCCAATTTCGGCAGCGGAGCGGGAGATATTCTCTCTTCTGCCATGGGCATAGTCACCTCCACGGTCAGCGGTGTTATCAATGTGGGCATAGGCCTTGTTATCATGATTTACGCCCTCATAAGCAAGGATGTTTTGGCGCGTCAGGGTAAAAAGTTCCTCCATTCCTTTGCGGGAGAGAAACTTGAGCGCAATATTATCCATGTTCTCAGCCTCATAAACAAGACCTATTCCAAGTTCCTCTCCGGACAATGTCTTGAGGCCTGCATTTTGGGCAGCTTGATGTTCATAGCCTTCAGCATAGCCGGAGTGCCCTATGCCAGCATCACCGCTGTGCTCACCGCTGTGTGCGCTTTCATCCCCTATGTGGGCGCGCTGCTGGCCTGCGTTGTGGGAGCGTTTCTGGTTTTGCTCGCAGCCCCTCAAAAACTTATTCTCTGCGTTGTGCTTTATGCGGTAGTGCAGTTTATAGAAAATCAGTTTATCTATCCTCATGTGGTGGGCACAAGTGTTGGCCTTGAACCTATATGGACTCTCATGGCCGTTATTTTGGGCGGCAAGCTTATGGGCATATTGGGCATGATATTTTTCATCCCCCTTGTGGCCGTGCTTATGACCCTTATAAAAGAGCAGGCTAATGTCAGACTGAAAAATAAAAATGAAGGCTTGGCGGAAATTCAGGAGCCTTCGGAAGAGAAAGTATAAAAAAATTAACACCTCATCCAATAAGGATGAGGTGTTGCCTTTAATAATTTAATTGACTGCAAATAAAATTAGCATTATAATATAAATAATCTGTTAATTTTTATCAGTTTATATCCCTGAAAAGAAAGAGAGGAAACTCAATATGAAAAAAGGAAATGCATGGGCTCTGCTGCCCATTGGCGTCTTTCTTGTAATCTATCTCGGTTTGGGAATTACCTTCGAATACATTATGGGTATTTCCATGGGCTTTTACAACATTCCCATTGTTGTTGCCTTCCTTGTTGGCATTTTGGTTGCCTGCATTCAGAATAAGCGCCTGAGCTTCGATCAGAAGCTGACTCTGATGGGTCAGGGCGTTGGCGATAAGAACATCGTAACCATGATTCTTATCTTCATGGCTGCCGGTATCTTCGTAGGTGTTGTTGGCCGTTCCAGCGCTGAGAGCGTTGCTTACTTCATGCTCAGCCTCATTCCCGCCCGCTTCGCCGTTGCCGTTATCTTCATCGTCAGCTGCTTTGTATCCACCGCTATGGGTACCAGCGTCGGCACCATCACCCTCATCGCCCCCATCGCTCTTGCTGTTGGTAATGCCACCGGTTTCAGCGTTCCCATCTGCCTTGGAGCAGTTATGGGCGGCGCTATGTTCGGCGATAACCTCAGCTTCATCTCCGATACCACCATCGCAGCCTGCAACGGTCAGGGCTGCGCTATGAAGGATAAGTTCCGCGCAAACTTCTGGATTGCTCTTCCCGCTGCAATCGTCACTCTGGTTATCATCATTGTTGTCACCTTCAATGGCGGCGGCCAGCTGGTAACTCAGGAATATAACCTCGTTCAGATTATCCCCTATATCCTCGTTCTTGCCGGCGGCATCATCGGCATCAACGTATTCGTAGTCCTTCTGGTGGGCATCTTCTCCGGCGCCATCATCATGCTGGCAACCGGCGGCGTTCCCGATTTCTATACCCTTCTCGGCAATATGGGAGGTGGCGCAGCCGGTATGTTCGAGACCACCATGGTTGCAATTCTGGTTGCTGCTATGTGTGCTCTCATCCGTGAGCACGGCGGCTTCGATGCTCTCCTCAGCGGCATTCAGAGAGTTTTCAAGGGCAAGAAGAACGGTCAGCTTGGTATGGGCCTGCTGGTTGGCGCAATGGACATTGCCACCGCCAACAACACCGTTGCCATCGTTATGGCTAACCCCATTGCTAAGGAAATGGCTGAAACCTACGGCATAAGCAACAAGAAAACCGCATCCATTCTGGATACCTTCTCCTGCGTATTCCAGGGCGTCATCCCCTACGGTGCTCAGATGCTGGTTGCCATTGCCGCAGCCGATACTCTTGGCTACAGCGTAAGCGCATTCGAAATCATGCCCTTCCTCTTCTACCCCTACATCCTTCTCATCAGCTCTCTGGTGTTCATCTACATCATCCCCGAGCGCAAGAGCAAGTAAGTTAAATAGCAATATTAAACCACCCCGACAGTATCAGCCGGGGTGGTTTTTCAATTAAAGGCTTCTCCTTGAGGAGAAGCTGTCAGCCTTCAGGCTGACTGATGAGGTGTTTTAATGCCGATGCATATTTTCTAAAGCTCATCCGTCATTGCGAGGAGCATAGCGACGTGGCAATCCGCAGCCCTAAAACCCAAAAAAATTCCCACCGCCGATTAAATTCAGCGGTGGGATAAATTTTATTTTCTCTTGAAAAGGCTAAATCCCTTTTTCTGCTCCTCAACGGAGTAGCTTTTAACCTCGAAGCCCAGCTCTTCAATGGCGGCGCGGATGGCGGCCTCGTCGGGAGCGGCGGAGGCAAGGAACTCGGTTTTGCCATCCTTGGCAGAGGAAGTGATGCTCTGAGGAGCGGCAATGGCTTTAACGGCGTTGTTAACGCGGTTTTCGCACATGGGGCAATGCATACCCTCAACATTCATAATAACTTTGACCATGTGTAGGCCTCCTTAATTGATATACCCAAATTTTAGCAAAGGGAGAAAGCAAAGTCAAGAAAAGAGCCTTCGCCGCCAAAAAACTTAAAAATAGGGGGCTTTGCGCTTGCGAAAAATCGGCCTTGCTGATATAATTTTCTAAATAGACTTGGAAGGAGAGCATATATGGAACATGATGCACGACTTGGCCTTCTGCGCCAGAGATTGGACCGTATGACTCAGCTGGAAACCGCCATGGGAGAGCTTATCGTTCAGCGCATTGAGCTGGGCGTAAAGGTGCGCGAGCTGGAGAGCGTTAAAAACTCCATCGAAAGCAAGGCGCAGGGCGGAAGTTTGGCTCACTTTTTCTATGATGTTGTTTACCACCGCGGAGAGATGATGGCCATTGAGGACGCCATCCGCGTCAGCACCGCCGCCGTTAAATATGACATGGCGGTTAAGGAGCATAAATATGTCTGCGAGCTTATAGACCGTTTTCAGGCTGAGCGCGATACCCATAACTATTCCTATCAGGAGTATGACGCCGCCCGCAGCAGAAAAATTGCCCACTTCAAGGAACTGGGCAAGGATAATGTTGAAGAGCTCATAGACCTTGAAGAGCATATCGAAGGCTATGTTAAGCAGCTTCGCGAAATCGGCGAGGCCTACGAAGCAGGTGAAAAGGCTCTCAAGACCGCCGAAGAACTGATTGACGGCCTCAATTCCAGCGATAGCCTTGGCGTTTTTAAGTTCGAGGGCGAGAGAAGCGCCGATGAATGGATAGCCATTTTTGACGAGGCTCAGGGCTGGATTGAAAAGCTTCAGATTGAGCTGCGCGACTTTAAAACCGAGCTTGCCGATGTAACCATCAACTCCGATATTCGCCGCAGCAGCGAAAATTATCTCAAGTTTGCCGATAGCTTCCTTGACCTTCTCTTCTCCGACTGGGCAATAGGCAAGCATAGAGCTGGAACCCGCTATTATGTGGAAGACCTCCGTGACTCTGTTCAGGCTATGCTGGCTCAGCTGAATCTTGAAAAGGACATGGCTGAGAGAGCCATGAAGAGAGCCGAGGCCAGATATGATGACCTTTGGAAAGCCGATGTAAAAATCCGCCTTGCCACCGCCGATGACGCTCAGCAGCTATCTGCGCTCAATGCCGAATTCAACGGCGAAGGTCTCAACGATGTTGAAAATATCCGCATCAGCCTTGCGGAAAATAAGCAGGAAATCGTCATTGTTGCCGACGAAGAGGGCACTCTTTGCTCCTTCCTCTGCCTGCAGCTTAAGCGCAGCTTCTGCTATAGCACCCTAAGCCCCGAGATAAGCGAGGTTTATGTTCGTCCCCAGTCCAGAAAACGGGGTCTTGCCGAGGCAATGATAAAGTTTGCCGAGGAATACTGCATCGCCAAGGGACTTGGCAAAAAAATAGAAATCCTCACCGGTGAAACCAACTATGCCGCCCGCACCTTGTATGAGCGCCTTGGTTACCGCGAGGATGACGGAAAACATCTTGTGAAGAGCTTATAAAAATTAAGAAGGCACGAAAGATCGGTCATCTGCGGACCACTTTCGTGCCTTTTGTCTGTTGTATGCCTTGGGGTTGGGGCTTTTGCGGCTTACGGGGTTAACGCCGTTCCAGCTGCCGCGTCTTTGGCTGTCGGCCTCTCGCTTGGCCTTCTTGGAAAGCTTTTCGTAGGGAACAAATTTTTCCATAGCTTAATCTCCTTTGTCTTTGATTTCATCTTTATTATACCATATTGGTCAGATAAAGTCAAATCAAAGGAGGGGCTATGAAGGCTTAGTCCTCAAAGGGGAAGCGGTAGTCAAGGGCGCATTCGTCGCGAAGGGCAATAAACTCTTTTTGTATGGCCTCGCCAACGGGGACACCCAGCTCGCGACGCTCCAGCCATGCAAGATGCTCCTTTTCTCCGGCGGTATAGATGCGCTCTTCTCCGGGAGCTTTCTCCGAAGCGCGAAGACCGCGGCATATGCCGCCTGCGGTTTCCTTGAAGGTATCAAGACCCATGAAAAATTCGGGGTTAATAACGAAGAAAAAGTGGCCAAGACGGAACATTTTGTTGTTGCCCTCCTCGTCCTTGCCGCTAAGCTCCTTCATGAAGGGGCCGCCGCAGAGTGCTGCGGAGAGAATTTCAACAATGGTGGTGAAGCCGTAGCCCTTGTAGCCGCCGGTTTCTTCTCCTGCGCCGCCTCTGGAGAGCAGGGCGCAGTTGCCCTTGCGCATTTCCTTGAGTATGCTGCCGGAGTTGGTCATAGTGCCGCCGTCCTTGGTGACCACCAAACCGGCAGGAGTGTCCTTGCCGCTGCGCTCATAATATTCAATCTTGCCGTTTTGCACTATGGAGGTGGCGCAGTCGAAGTTGAAAGGGAAGTCCTCGTCGGTGGGCATGGTGAAGGTGAGGGGATTTGTGCCCATCATAGGCTCAACGCCGAAGGTGGGAGCAACGCTGGGGCGGGCGTTGGTGCCGGAAATGCCTATCATTCCCGCTTTTTCCGCCATAGTGGTCCAGTAGCCGGCAATTCCGTAATGGGTGGAGTTTGTGATGCTGCCGCCGGCCATGCCGTAAATTTTGGCCTTTTCGATAAGCTTTTCCATCATGCGGTAACTGGCAACCATACCCATGCCGTTGTTGGCGTCCATAACTATGGTGGTGGGAGTTTCCTTGAGTATGTCAATTTTGGTCTCGGGCAGAAGAGTGCCGTTTTTGATGCGGTCAAGATAAATGGGCTTGAAGCGGTTGCAGCCGTGGCTTTCTATGCCTCTGCGGTCGGACTCCAGAAGCACATCGGCGCAAATGGCGGCGTCCTCTTCGGGCACTCCGTAGGCCTTGAAAACGTCAATCATGAATTTTTCGGCCAGTTCCCAGGAAATATAGGGTCTTTGTTCCATGCTTTCATTACCCCCAATTAATTATTTTATAGCCTTATTTTATTATAGTTTTCCTCCCTTTACAAGGGGAATAGTATAGTGTTTGACAAAAAGCGGAAATATGTTAAAATGCTTCTATTAGTGTTTGAAAAGGAGCCATTTATGGACAGC